>JBCCHH010000358.1:0-2808 GCA_039028855.1 Pseudomonadota bacterium
ATCAGGTATAAAAAAGCCGGGCATGGCCCGGCCTGGAAGAACGTAAAAACGACTGAAAATCTAACTGGCTTTTTTCAAATTTCTGACCAGTTCGTGCAGCGATGCCTGGGTAGTGGGTTGGAACCAGCCTTCGACAAATGCATCCAGACTAAGCGCATCGGGATCATCGAACAGCTTGGCCAGATCGGCGCGACAGATGGTTCGGGTAGCCTGCATCGAGTGCCGCGGCAGGTTCAGATGGAACCGGCACCACTCGATGGCTCGAGTCACGACCTGATCTTCAGCCACGACCTCATCGACCAGACCAATCGCGAGCGCATCGTCCGGGCCGATCATCTGGCCGGCGACAAGGTGTCGTTCGGCCGGATAGGCGCCGATCAGCCGAACCAGTGCCCGATGAATCACCGGTGGCACAACCAGCCCGACCTGGACTTCGTTCAAGCCCAGTTTGTGGTTGCCGGCGGCCTGTATGCGATAGTCGGTAAACAGCGCGATTACGGTGCCACCGGCCGGGCTGTGGCCGGTCAGAGCGGTGGCAACGGGAATGGGGCTGCGTGCCAGCGCTTCAAGCACGCCAAACATATCGGTCCAGAATGCGCGCATACCATTGGCATCGAGCATTAACAATTCAGGTACATCCAGCCCGGCTGAAAATAATCCCGGCTTGCCCGAAATGACAATCGCTTGCGTACCAGCCTCAACACTGGCTTGCAGCGTTTGCAGCAATTCACCCATAAGCTCCGGGTTGAGTGCGTTGACTGGCGGACGAGTCAGTCGGATTTCACGGATGCCGTCGGGATGATCTTTGATTTGCAGCATAGGTTCAGTCTCGATTCAGCCAGTGATGGCTACAGTGTACCTGCGACCATGCTGATCTGGAGGTTTTGAAAATGAATAAAACGCGCACCGCACTTGTTTTAACGGCATTGTTGATGCTTGGTATTTCCAGCACCGTAAGTGCCGGCGGCTACGGCAAAGGCTACTATGGCTACGCACCAGCTCATTCTGGTAGCTATCACCCATATCGTCATTCGGGTTACCGGTACGGTTATCGAAAGGGCTATCGACATGGCTCTCGTTACAGCCGTGGGCCCTATTATCGTTATCGTAGCGGTTACCGCAAAGGCTACCGGCACGGTTATCGACATGCGAGGCGTAGCTACTATCCGCGCCAGTACTATGGCTACTACCGACCAGCGCCAGTCTACTACCCGGCCGGGGTTACGCTGCATTTCGACTTTTAGAACAGTGCCGTCGGCAGACCAATGCGGGCTTGCTAGACTACCCGGCGCGGGTCGCCGGGTAGTCGAATAGGTCGACGCGCATAACAAAAAACCGATTCCGCGGCTTGAAAAGCCGCCATCTAACGCCCAATTCAGTGTGCAGTTCCAATGATTAGTTTTTTGCTGCCATGACTGAAGCCGTAACTGAAAATCCGGGCACACAAGCCGAAACGCACGCTTTTGATGCCGAGGTGCATCAACTGCTCAAGCTCATGATCAACGCGCTGTATTCGAATCGCGAGATTTTTCTGCGCGAGTTGATCTCCAACGCCTCGGATGCGATCGACAAGCTGCGTTTTATTGCACTGACCGATGCCGAGCTGCAGGCCAGCGTTCAACCACCTTCGATTGATCTTTCGTTTGATGCCGAAGCGGGCAAACTGGTGATCGAAGACACCGGTATCGGCATGACTCGTGATGAGGTGGTTGAAAATCTGGGCACGATTGCGCGTTCGGGCACGGCACGGTTTCTGGAGTCGCTGAGCGGCGATCAGCAGAAAGATGCCCAGCTCATCGGCCAGTTTGGCGTCGGTTTCTATTCATCGTTTATCGTGGCCGAGCAGGTCACAGTCGAAACACTCAAAGCTGGCCAGTCGGCGGATACGGCGGTGCGCTGGCAGTCGCGAGGTGAGGGCGAGTACACGCTGGAGACGATCGAACGTGCTGGGCACGGTACGCGCATCGTGCTCAAGCTCAGCGAACCGCATCGCGATCTGCTCGACGCTCAACGACTGCGCAGCATTATTGAACATTATTCCAATCACGTTGCCTTTCCGATTCGCCTGGAACAGATGGTGGCCGCGACTGAAGACGCGGAGGAAACCACCGAGCTTGAACAAATCAACGATACCCAGGCGCTATGGACACGTCCCAAGGCCGAAATTGGCGAGCAGGAATATCAGGAGTTCTATGGCGGTTTGACCGGTGACTTCGAGCCGCCGGCGATCTGGGCGCATCATCACGTTGAAGGCACGCAGAGCTACTCGATGTTGCTCTACCTGCCGTCGCGCGCGCCGTTTGATCTGGCCTGGAATCGTGATGAGCGCAGCGGGCTGAAGCTGTACATCAATCGCGTGTTCATCATGGATGCGGCCGAATCGCTGGTGCCGCGCTATCTGCGCTTTGTGCGCGGCGTGATCGATTCGGCCGATCTGCCGCTGAATGTATCGCGCGAAATTTTGCAGGACAGTCCGCTTCTGAGCAAGATTCGCTCAGCCGTAGTGCGGCGCAGCCTCGATATGCTCGAAAAGCTGGCCAGCCAAGGCGGTGAGGTTTGGGATACGGTTCGCGATGAGTTCGGCAATGTGCTCAAAGAAGGCATCATCGAAGACCCGGCCAACCGCGAGCGCATTGCCTCGCTGCTTCGGTTCGAGTCTACGCAGATTCATGACGAGGCAAGAACCAGCCTGGCGGATTATTTGCAGCGTGCCCAGGCATCGTCGAATGAGTCCGATGAAGATGGCACAGACAAACCGAAGCAAACGATCTGGTATCTGCTGGCCGACTCCCGTGCGCGCGCGCTGTC
>JBCCHH010000359.1:0-2799 GCA_039028855.1 Pseudomonadota bacterium
ACAACGGCATCATCGAAAACGACACTGCACTGCGCGAACAGTTGATGGCTAACGGCCGCTCGTTCGAGTCCGAAACCGATACTGAAGTTATCTGCCAGTTGCTCGATCAATCGCTGCAAAACGGCATGAGCATGCACCAGGCGCTGGTCGATGCACAAAGGCAAATGCAGGGCAGCTATGCGATTGCTGTATTCGACCTGAACCAGCCCGATCAGGTCTGGGGCCTGCGCTGTGGCAGTCCACTCGTGATCGGCATTGGGGTCGGCGAGCACTTCCTCGCTTCGGATGCGGCTGCCCTGGTTCCGCTGACTCAGCAGATGAAGTATCTCGAGGACGGCGATATTGTCGAACTCACGCGCGCACGTGCGCGCGTACTGCATGTCTCCGGCGATGAGTTGGAACGGCCGGTACAAATTTCCGCGCTCACGAGCGAAAGCACCGATCGCGGACCGTATCGGCATTTCATGCTCAAGGAAATCCATGAGCAGCCGCAGGCGATTGCCAATACGCTTGAGGGCTGCCTGAACGGCCGGCAGATTCTGCCGATGCTTTCGTCAGTATTATTACGCCAGACCCGGGCGATTCATATTCTGGCCTGCGGCACGAGCTATCACGCCGGCATGACCGCGCGCTACTGGATCGAAGCACTGGTCGGCATACCCGTATCGGTCGAAGTGGCCAGCGAATATCGCTACCGCGACCCGGCCGTACCGGAAAACACGCTGATGCTGGCCATTTCGCAATCAGGCGAAACAGGCGATACGCTGGCCGCACTCGATCTGGCCGCCGAACGCCGTTACCTGGCCCGTTTGGGCATCTGCAATGTGCCTGAAAGTGCGCTTACGCGCGTCTGCGACGAAGTGCTTATGACTCGGGCCGGGCTCGAAATCGGTGTCGCATCAACCAAGGCGTTCACTACGCAACTGACCGTTTTGCTACTGCTCGCCGCCGCATTGGCAAAGGCCCACGGGCGTGGTTCTGCTGCGGTAGGCGGAACGATTGATGCACTCGGCCAGGTCGCGCAGCAGGCACGTGAAGTACTGGCCATGGACGAACAGGTTGAACACGTAGCCGCGCAGCTTGCCGATAAGCAACATGCTTTGTTCCTCGGCCGTGGTGTCGAATACCCCATTGCACTCGAAGGTGCACTTAAGCTTAAAGAAGTATCCTATATTCACGCCGAAGCCTACGCCGCCGGCGAACTCAAGCACGGCCCGCTCGCGCTGGTCGATGAATCACTGCCCGTGATCGTATCGGCTTCGAGCAATCACCTGCTGAAAAAACTCAAATCCAACCTGCAGTCGGTGCGTGCGCGCGGTGGCCGTGTACTCGTATTTGCCGACCGCGCCGTTACGCTCGATTCCAGCGATGGCATGCAGGTTATTCATCTGCCGGTTGCCCATTCCATTGCCTCACCCATACTGCAAATCCTACCGCTGCAGCTACTGGCCTATCACGTTGGCGTTTTGCGTGGAACGGATGTGGATCAACCGCGAAATTTGGCGAAGTCGGTTACGGTTGAATAGTTCCTGGTCGTTTTATGCCGGCCAAAGACAGTGCGCTGCCCTTTGCGCCGCTTGATACAAGCTGCTGCCTGTAATCCAGATCCGGCGTCTTGCAATAGGACATAGTCTTGCATCATCGACACAAAGCAAAAAAAACGCGCCAGTGATTGGCGCGTTTTCTTCCCTAGCCTGCATAAAAAGCAGGCATCGCTGAGCCTTAAATTTCCCCGCTTAGGCCGCGACTCTCAGGTCCCCTTCCCCGCGGTGTTTTGGCTTAGCAAAACGCTAATATCCAAACCACGTGTTCATATTCACTAACTGGCAACCTCGACCTGAAAGCTTTGATTTGTTGTCAGTCGAGCCAGCTCGTCAGGCGATTGCTGCATGAGCCAATCCAGCAAATCCTGCTCTTCAAACATTGGCTCAAGCCCGGTTTGCTGGAAGTTCGCATTCAAGTTGGTTTGTTCTTCCATCACGATCACCTTTTTTACTCGTTTCTTGATTTAGCCACATGGATACTGCAAAAAATGTACCAACTTAAAACAATGAACTTAAATTGACTATTTTTCAATTAGTTACATTTTTTTCGGAGAGCTATTAGAAAGCCGACTGACGCTTTTAGGCAGCTTTTCGACTGAATTTGGTCACTCATAAGCTAAGCAATTCACTGACGATCAATCACGTTTTTCGGAGTGCGCGGCAGGATCAGGCAAGGCACAATGCCGCAACCAAAGCTATCGACTGCCTGCCACATACCACGCCTGATCATGCCCATCACCCATTCACTCGCGTTACTACTGATCTGCCTGGTCTGGGCCGGGAACTTTATTGCTGCAGCCAGTGCGGTTGAGCATATTTCGGGGCTGGAGTTCACGCTGCTGCGCTTTGTGCTCGTTTTGGCACTGCTGCTGCCCTGGATTCGGCGGCCCCAGGCCGGGCAATGGACGAATCTCATCATCGCCTGTGTATGCATGGGCGCGCTGCATTTCGGGCTGGTGTTTGTGGCGCTGGCTCGCTCAGCCGATATTGCTTCGGTCGCAATCCTGATGCAGATTTATGTGCCGCTGTCGACACTGCTGGCAGTTTTCGTGCTCAAAGAGCGGATCGGCTGGCGTACCAGCAGCGGTATCGGGCTCGCGTTTATCGGTGTCTTGGTGGTCGGGCTTGATCCGCTGGTATTAACTCAACCTGACGTAGTCTTGCTGATTCTCGCCTCTGCATTTTTTCTGGCGCTGGGTACAATCTTCATGCGCAGAGTGCAGGGCGTCGGGCTGTTCAGTTTTCAGGCCTGGAA
>JBCCHH010000360.1:0-2788 GCA_039028855.1 Pseudomonadota bacterium
CAGGCACTCGATGTCCCAGCAGATGAAGCATTCTACGCGGGTAAGCTGGCTGCTTGCGCATTCTTCTTCAAGTATGAGTTGCCGAAAATCAAAACTGAACTCGACCGCCACGTACGACCTGTTTGACTGCTGATGACTGCCTGTATCGTTACACCGATTTCGATAACGACCCGATCAACTTTGCCGAAGGCTCTCGTTCCGTCTACGAAATTCGCCTGACGCTGCGTTATGATTTCTAAATCGTTCGCAATTCAGTAACACCAGCCGCTTCGGTCATTCGAGGCGGCAATTCAAAAAATCAGCCAGTCGGATTTTCCGGCTGGCTTTTTTTGTTTCCGAATGATCCGAGCCTGCGGTTATGCAATTATGAGTTGGTGCTTTCTATACAATAGCCGGCCGGCACAAGCCGATTCCATTTTTTTGGTGCTTTTATGAATTCAGAATCCGCTCCGATCCCATCCAAACGTAGCTGCGAAGAGCAGACGCTTTCGACCCATATTTACCCGTCTGGCAGTCTCAACATCCTGTCGCGCGAAGAAGTGGCTCGTTTGTCCGATGCCACGCAAGAGGTTGGCGACGTACTCCGACGCTGTGCGCTGGCGGTCTTAAACAGTGGCAACCCGAGTGACGATGCCGAGGCCATGCTGGCGCGCTATGCGGATTTTTCGATTCGAGTCGATCAGGTGAACCGCGGCATTCGCCTGCTGCTTGAAAATGCACCGAGCTGTTCGTTTGTCGATGGCGAGATGATCCACGGTATCCGCGAGCTGTTATCCGCCGTAGTGCGCGATATTGTCTATTTTCATACTGAAATCCGGCCTAACCCGTATTTCAATCAGGACACGTCTGAAGGTATCACCAATACTGTGTTTGAGATCGTGCGTAATGCGCGCTTGCTGCATGCGAAGCAGGATCCGAACATGATCGTTTGCTGGGGCGGGCATTCGATTCCGGGTCGTGAATACGATTACACCAAAGAAGTCGGCTATCAGATGGGTCTGCGCGGATTGGATATTTGCACGGGCTGTGGACCGGGCGCGATGAAAGGGCCGATGAAAGGCGCGACGATCGGGCATGCCAAGCAGCGTGTGTTGCCGGGTCGCTACGTCGGTGTGACCGAACCAGGCATTATCGCGGCTGAGTCGCCGAACCCGATTGTGAATGAGCTCGTCATCCTGCCCGATATTGAAAAGCGCTTGGAAGCGTTCGTGCGCATGGGGCACGGTATTGTCGTCTTCCCGGGTGGCGTCGGCACGGCCGAGGAAATTTTATTCATCCTCGGCGTACTTCTGCACCCCAATAATCAACCTATGCCGTTTCCGCTGGTTTTTACCGGTCCAACGGCGTCAGCAGATTATTTTCAAGAGATTGATCAGTTCATTGGGCTGACGCTCGGCGATGAAGCGCAAAAGCGGTACAAGATCATCATCGACGATCCGGAAGCCGTTGCGCTGGAAATGAAGGCCGGCTTGAGGCGCGTTCGCGAATACCGGGTCGAAACCAAGGATGCGTTTTACTTCAACTGGCAGATGCAGATCGATGAACAGTTCCAGCATCCGTTTGATCCGACGCATGAAAAAATGCGCGAGCTGGTGGTGTCCCGCGATTTGGAAAAGCATGAACTGGCGGCCAATCTGCGGCGCGTGTTTTCTGCGATTGTATCGGGTAATGTCAAAGCCGAGGGTATCCGTCGTATTCGTGAGCATGGTCCATTTGAAATCCAGGGCGAGCCGAGGATCATGCAGGCGCTCGATCAGTTGTTACAGCGCTTTGTGCGACAGGACCGGATGAAATTGCCGGGCGGCAGTGCCTATGAGCCTTGTTATCGGATTGTGAGTTGAGTTTTTTATAGGCCTGAAGTCAAAGGCGAAACTGCCTTTTACGATTCATTCAAGACCCTGCGCAAGGCTTCAATCCGCCTTTGCTGATCACGTTCTGCCTGTTCGTCGGAGGCGCGTAAACCGGCACTCATAAGGGTTCGCAATTCGCTGAGCTCAATCCCGCGCGTGCGGATTAAATTGGTCCCTTCGATACGCAGTTGCTCCGCTTCAGCCAGCTCGCGGCGCTGGTGGGCCAGCATCTGGCTGCCGTCGATGCGTGATGAGGGTCCGGTTAGAACCATCTCCTTGACCATTGACTGTAGCGTCGCATCCGGTTCTGTATGGATAAATGGCTCGGGTTCCGGCACTTGAATTTCTGGGATCATTGGAGGTACTAAAGTGCCCAGGTCTGTACTGGCTCTTTGAAATCCTTGTTGTGGCCATACGGCAACGTACTGCCCCTGCTTATTCACGGCTAGCTCAATCGCACAACCGTAAGGATGCCCGCGCAGGGCATTGTCTTCGTCGTAGCTTAAAAACAGCAGATAACGCGGCTGTTCGTTAAAGGCGGGGATGTCAGGAAAGTAGCAGCTCAGTTCATCCTGCAGGCCTGTTTCAAGCACGATCAGCCGTTCCATTTCGCACGGCGATTTGTAGTCGAAAATGACCCGAAACCAGGTGCGGCCCTCGACTGGAAAACCGCGGCGGTATTCATAGTCGGTACGTTCGAGCTGGGCAACGACGATGACATCAGATTCTGCAGCGCGTTCGGCCAGCCAATGTTCGTATTGAACTTCCGGCTCGGTTGGCGTTTGCTCGATTTCCGTCTGGGCGGCCAGGTCAGCGAAACCAGCCATCAAGACTATGCTCAGGGCAGCGGATAATTTGGTAATCATTTGCATACTCTTAAATAGATGCAGAATTGCGACTGGAGTTCATGATTGTAGCGCTTAAGCAGTCATCGCCTG
>JBCCHH010000361.1:0-2784 GCA_039028855.1 Pseudomonadota bacterium
GCGTCAGAAAATCCGCGCGTGGTTTCCGGGAACGTGGCCGCTTAAATACACGACTCAGTCGCCAGCGATGCCTTGGTGATGCCTAGCAACACATTCAGAATCTTGGCCGGATGCAGCTTGTCGTTTTCGAGTTTGCGGTTTTCGTCGCGTACACGAACCGCATCGAGCTGTTCGCCCTTGAGGAACTTGCTGTCGCCGGATTCCAGAATCTCGACCTTGCGCAGCATCTGACGAATGATGACCTCGATATGTTTATCGTTGATCTTCACGCCCTGCAGGCGGTAGACATCCTGAATTTCCTGGACTAGGTAGTTGGCCAGTGCTTCGACACCGAGCAGACGCAGTATGTCGTGCGGGTTCGGTTCGCCTTCGACGACCGTTTCACCCTTCTCGACATGCTCGCCTTCAAATACCAGAATTTGACGCCATTTCGGAATCAGCTCTTCAGCCGTATCGCCCTGCTCGTCGGTAATAACCAGACGCTGCTTGCCCTTGGTTTCCTTACCGTAGCTGACGGTACCGGACGCCTCGGCCAGAATCGCCGGCTCTTTCGGCTTGCGCGCTTCAAACAGATCGGCCACACGCGGCAGACCACCGGTGATGTCACGTGTTTTCGACGATTCCTGCGGAATACGGGCGATGATGTCACCGACCTGCACGTCCTGACCGTCAGTGCAGTTAATCACCGCGCCGGACGGCAGGTGGCTCTGCGCAAGCTGGGTGGTACCCGGCAGATTGAGCGGCTTGCCTTTCTTGTCCAACAAGCGAATGGTCGGACGCAGGTCCTTGCCTTCCGAACCACGTTTTTTCGGATCGGTGACCACAACGCTGCTCAAACCGGTTACATCGTCGGTTTGCTCGGTAACGGTTACGCCTTCGATGAAGTCCTGGAAGCTGACCGTACCGGCCACTTCGGTTACCACCGGATGGGTGTGCGGATCCCATTTGACCACAACCTGGCCGGCGTCAACTTTGTCGCCTTCGCGCACGCTGATCATGGCGCCATACGGAATCTTGTAGCGCTCGCGCTCACGACCGTGGCTGTCCATCAACGACAGTTCGCCCGAACGCGATACCGCGATCAGTTTCTTGTCGCTGTTTTCGACCGACTTCAGGTTATGCAGGCGTACGGTACCGGCCGATTTGACCTCAATCTGATCAATCGCCACCGCACGTGCTGCCGCACCACCGATATGGAAAGTCCGCATGGTCAGCTGCGTACCCGGCTCACCGATCGACTGGGCGGCGATCACACCGACCGCCTCACCGATATTGACGATCGAACCACGCGCCAGATCACGTCCGTAGCAGGTCGCACAAATGCCATAGCGCGTTTCACAGGTAATCGGCGAACGCACCAGCACGCGATCAATCGCGTTCTCTTCGAGCTTGGCGACCCAGTGCTCATCGAGCAGAGTACCGCGCGCACACAGCACGTCATCGCTGTCGACCGGATAAATATCTTCAGCCACGACGCGACCCAGAATACGCTCGCTCAAGGGTTCGACCACGTCGCCACCTTCTACGATCGGCATCATTTCGACGCCTTCATGCGTACCGCAGTCGTCTTCGATCACAACCAGATCCTGCGCTACATCGACGAGACGACGTGTCAGATAACCCGAGTTGGCGGTTTTGAGCGCGGTATCGGCCAGGCCTTTACGCGCACCGTGCGTCGAGATGAAGTACTGGTTTACGTTCAAACCTTCACGGAAGTTGGCCGTAATCGGCGTTTCAATGATCGAACCATCCGGACGCGCCATCAGGCCACGCATACCGGCGAGCTGACGAATTTGCGCTGCAGAACCACGCGCACCGGAGTCAGCCATGATCATGATCGAGTTCATCGAATCCTGCTCGACCTTGTTACCCTCCGAGTCGACGCGGATTTCCTTACCGATGCGATTCATCATCGCCTTGGCCACTTCTTCATTCGTGCGCGACCAGATATCAACGACCTTGTTGTAACGCTCGCCCGAGGTCACCACGCCGGAGGCGTACTGGCTCTGAATCTCCAGTACTTCCTGCTCGGCACGATCGAGAATCGACTTCTTCTCTTCGGGTACCTGCAGGTCATCAAGACCGATCGAAACGCCGGCGCGGGTCGAGTTCGAAAAGCCCGTGTACATGAGCTGATCAGCAAACACGACTGTTTCTTTAAGGCCCAGCGAACGGTACGATTCATCAATCAAACGCGAAATCTTCTTCTTCTTCAGCGTTTGGTTGAACATCGCGAACGGCATGCCTTTGGGCGCAATTTCCCACAGCAGCGCACGGCCGACCGTCGTTCTGTACAGCTTGGTTTCGGGCTGCAGCTCGCCGTCTTCATTAAACGAATATTCGGTGACGCGCACCGATATCGGTGCCTGCATTTCAACCTGTCTATTCGAGTAGGCACGATGCACTTCAGCGACATCGGAGAAGTACATGCCCTCGCCTTTCGACCCGGCCAGTTCGCGCGTCATGTAATACAGGCCCAGCACGACGTCCTGGGTCGGCACGATAATCGGCTCGCCGTTGGCTGGCGACAGAATGTTGTTCGACGACATCATCAGCGCGCGCGCTTCAAGCTGGGCTTCGAGGCTCAGCGGCACGTGCACGGCCATCTGGTCACCGTCGAAATCGGCATTAAATGCGGTACACACCAACGGGTGCAGCTGAATCGCCTTACCTTCGACCAGCACCGGCTCAAATGCCTGGATACCGAGACGGTGCAGCGTCGGTGCGCGGTTCAGCAACACCGGATGCTCGCGAATGACTTCTTCGAGAATATCCCAGACTTCA
>JBCCHH010000362.1:0-2764 GCA_039028855.1 Pseudomonadota bacterium
CCGGCGTCATGCAGTGCCTCCGAAATACTTTCCCCTGCATCACGTGCCTGGTTGTAGCGCGTAATCATGACGAGACTGTCATTGACGATTACACCTGTCAAGGCCAGCATCCCGAAAAACGACAGGACCGACAGCGGCACACCCATGATCAGGTGCCCAACGGCAGCGGCGATAAAACCGAATGGCACAATGGCCAGGATCACAAATGGCTGCCAGTAGCTCTTCAGCGGTACCGCCATGAGCACATAAATCAGTACGGCGGCCAGCAGCAATGCGTGAACAAGCTCTCGGCGAATTTCGCCCATTTCCTCCAGCTCGCCGCCGGCAATCACCTCAACGCTGGGATATTTTTCTGTGAGCTCCGGAACCAGCTGAGTGAATACAGCCTGACCGACCTCTTCGGGCGGCACCCGGCTACGATCAATGGATGCCGATACGGTATTCACGCGCTGACCATCCCGACGCGTAACTGCACCCGATGCATAGGCTTCGTCAATCTCGGCCACCGCGGGCAGCGCAACCCAGGCACCGTTCGCGCTGCGCAGACGCACCTGCATCAGATCATCCATCGTGTCGCGTGCGGCGCGCGCGTTTTGCACCACCACACGGACTTCCGAGCCCTCGCGCCGAAGACGGGTGATTTCCGCGCCGCCGAAACCGTAGCCAATCTGGCTGGCCAATGTCTCGGCAGTAAAGCCCAGATGTCGAGCCTCAGACCGCAGGCTCAGGCGCAGCTCCGGCTGACCGCCATCGAGGTCGTCGCGAATATTGGACACGCCCTTGAGTGCACTCAAGAACTCGCGTAGCTCGGCACTGGCTTGTCGCAAGCGCTCGGTGTCTCTCGAAACCAGCCGAATCTGGAATCCGCCCGCCAGCGCTTCCGAGCCGGAAAACTCGAGTTCAGTCGCGCCTTCAACCGGCCCGACCCGTTCGCGCCATTCGCGCACCATGTCCAGAATCGGCACGTCCGGTCGCTCGGCCACGGGCAGCATCTCGGCAAAAATCTGCGCCTGACCCGGGCCGGAAATAATCGTGAACAGATTCTCGATCGGCGCGCGCTGCATGCCGTTTTGATCTTGCAGTTCCTCGTTCAGCAAACGACCAACGGCCTCAATCCGGTCGATATTGGCCCGCGTCAGCGAAAACGGTGCGCGCGCATCCATCTCGACGCTGACGCTGATCAATTGACCCGGCACCTCAGGGAAAAACACCGTCTGGACCTTGCCCTTGGCCATCAAGCCGAGCCCGACCGATGCAGCGGCAATAAACAGAATCAGCACGGCGTAGCGATGGCGTACCGAACGCACCAGGATCGGTCGGTACATCCGATCACGAAACGCGTTCAGGCCGGCTTGTGCACCATCTTGCACTACGCCCCAGAGTCGCGCAGGCCATGAACGCCGCGACTGTGTCAGCGGCACATGGGCCAAATGCGCGGGCAGAATGAATTTGCTTTCGATCAAGGAAAAGATCAGCGCCAGAATCACAATGCCCGAGAAACTGGCCAGCACTTTGCCGAGCGCATTGTCGATCAGCAGCATCGGGTAGAACGCAGCGATCGTGGTCAAGACACCAAACACGGTGGCCACCGCAACGCGCCTCACGCCGAGCTCGGTACCCTTGATCGGATCTTTGATGCGGGTACGCTCCTCAAACACGCTTTCGCCGACGACCACCGCATCGTCGACCAAAATGCCCAGCGCAATAATCAGCCCGAATGTGGTGACGTCATTCAGCGAATAATCCACCCAGTTTGAACCCGAAACCGCAATCGCGCCCATGACGGCGATCGGAATGCCCATCGCAACCCAGAACGCCAGCCGCACGTTCAGAAAAACTGAAAGCAGGATGGCGACCAGCAGCAAGCCCTGTATACCATTGGAACGCAGCAGCGCAAGCCGTTCGGAAATGTAACCGGCGCTATCGCCCCAGACGGTTGCCTGGATATCGGGCGGCAACAGCGGCTCGAAGTCTCGGACGACTTCTCGCACGACGCGACTGATGTCGAGCAAATTCTCCTTTTGGCCCACCAGCACTTCCATGCCGATCGTTGGCTGGCCGTTCAGACGAAACAGAAAATCACCCTCCTCAAAGCCATCTTCAATCGTCGCCAAATCGCCAAGCAGCACATTGGAACCATCCGCTCGCTCAATGACCGGCAGCGCTGCGTACTCATTGGCATAACGGGCCCGGTCATCCGCGCGGAGAAAAATGGTGCCGCCGTCCGTGCGCAGTCGACCGGCCTGGAAATCGAGTGAATTGGCCCGAATCGCCGCATTGACATCGGCCAGACCCAGTCTGAAATGGCGCAAGCGCTCCGGGTCCAGCTCAATCCGTAAATTGCGTGGAATCAGCCCCCAGATCTGGAGGCGCGACAGCTCCGGCCGGGCTAGCAAGTCTTGCTTCAGGCGTTCGGCCAGAGTCTGCAGGGTGGCCGGATCAGACGGACCATAGAGGTTGACATACAGCGCCGGAAAATCGAAGGCACTGGTCTCGATCACTGGACGACGGGTTTGCTGTGGCAGATCGGTCAGGCCATCAACGCGCAGACGCACGCGATCAAGCACGTCCTGAAGATCCTCTCCCGCAGCCCGTCGGACCGAAATACTGGTCGAGCCGTTAAACGATACTGAGCTGATACTGCGCACACCTTCCAGACCTTCGAGCGCCTGTTCGACTTTCTGGGTCACCAGTTGGTCGACCTGCTCGGCCGTCGCGTTCGGATATTCGATCGTGATCTCCACGGTCTCAGGCGGTACACGCG
>JBCCHH010000363.1:0-2757 GCA_039028855.1 Pseudomonadota bacterium
CAGATTTGTTGACCAGACAGACCCAGTTTTGGTTGGACAAAGTCCTCTGCCCTACTGTTGTATTCTTCCCTGGGCATAAGCTCAAGGTCGCAGGCGCTCGCACTGCCGGTGTATTCAGTGCTCGAAGAACTGGGCCCAGATCATGCACGGCTTTTTACGGTGCAATGTGAAGTCAGCCTGTTAGCGCAGCCGGTCGTAGCCAGAGCCGGTTCCAGGCGCAAGGCCGAGCAGGCTGCAGCCGCTGTGGTGTTGGAGCAACTGCAAACCGAAACGCTGAATGCTGAGTGATCATGCATACGGTTGACCACAACAATGATGAATGCCATGAGATGAGTGATGAAAATCAATCGCTACGCTCAGGCCATGTGGCGTTGCTGGGCCGGCCGAATGCGGGTAAATCGACGCTGCTGAATCGACTGATCGGCGAGCATGTTGCTATTGTTACGCACAAGCCACAAACTACGCGCCACCGAATTACGGGCATTCTGAATCGTGCTGAAGGACAAGCCGTGCTGGTCGATACACCTGGGCTGCATCGGCGCCGTGATCATGCATTGAATCGTCACATGAACCGGGTTGCAGCCGAAGCCTTGCACGGCGTGGATCTGGTTTTGCTGCTGATTGATGCGCGCCACCAGACTGAAGAGGATCAGCTTGCGGCGCGCGCCGCCATTCAATCCGGCCTACCGGTGCTGCTGGTGTTCAACAAGATTGATGAACTGGCTGGCCGCGATCAGTTATTGCCGCTAACCGATCACTGGAAGGAGCGCGTGACGCCGGTTGCCGTGCACTTTATTTCAGCACTCAAGGGCGATGGAATCGACGATCTGATCGAATCAGTGTTCCAGCATTTGCCGGAAGCTGAGCCAATGTATCCGGACGATGTATATACCAGTCAGTCCGAGCGCTTTTTAGCTGCCGAGTTCGTGCGTGAGCAACTCTTGCAGAATCTGCATCAGGAAATTCCTTACGGCACTACGGTGGTCATCGAATCGTTTGAGCATAAATCATCCAGTTACCGTATCGGTGCACGTATTGTCGTGGCTGAAAAGCGACATAAAGGTATGGTGATTGGCAAACAGGGTCAGACCCTGAAGCGTATCGGTTCTCGCGCAAGAACGAAGATGCAGGAGACATTTGATATTGCCGTCCATCTGGATCTGCAGGTCGTTGATGAACCGAACTGGATGGACCGAGAACAAACCTTTGCCCGACTGGGTTATGAGCGGTGAGTCGGGTCGATCAGGCGCGCAGCTTTGTGTTGCATCGCCGGGCCTATCGTGAAACCAGCCTGATCGTTGAGTTATTCAGTCGCGAGCATGGTTGCATTGCGGCGGTCGCCCGCGGTGCGCGTTCGGCACGCTCGCCGATGCGCGGCTTGAGCGAACCGTTTGTCGAATTACAGGCCTCATGGTCGCGTCGCGGTGAAATGGCAACGCTGATTGCACTCGAACCAGCCCAGGCCGGCAGTCCGCCGCGCTATGGCGGTCAGGCCCTGTGGTGCGGCTTGTACCTGAACGAGCTGGTATTGAAACTGCTCGCACGCGATGATCCGGAACCGGCGCTGTTCGACGCCTATGCCGATGTGCTGTTTCGTTTGAATGACCAGGCACGTCAGGCACAGCATCTGCGCAGTTTTGAATGGCTGTTACTACAAACGATTGGCGTCGCGCCCGATTTGAGCGTATGTTGCGACACCGGCGAGGCGATTGAGGCCGACGGCTTGTATCGCGTCGATCCGCACGATGGTCCGGTGCGGATCGACCGCCCGAACGAAGCCGCAGTCAGCGGCAAAACGCTGCTTGGGCTCTGTCGGGGTGTGGAACTGTCGAAAGCAGAAGCGCGTAGTGCACGCCATTTACTGCGAAGACTGATCGAAACCCAGCTCGATGGGCGTACACTGCAAACGCCACGTATGTTCAGGAGCCAGCGATGAAATTACCAGCAACACCGCCGTTGTTGGGCGTCAATATTGATCACGTTGCCACGCTGCGCCAGGCACGCGGTGCTTGCTATCCTGCCGTCGTCGAAGCGGCTCGGCTGGCCGAGGCCAGCGGCGCCGACCTCATTACCGTGCACCTGCGTGAAGACCGGCGTCATATCCAGGACGCCGATATTGCCGAATTGCAACAGGTGATTACGACACGCATGAATCTGGAGATGGCCGTAACCGATGCCATGCTCGAGTTTGCGCTTGAACATCGTCCGGCCGATGTCTGTCTGGTGCCGGAAAAACGCGAAGAGCTGACTACAGAAGGCGGCTTGGATGTGCTTGGTCAGCAATCCAGGGTAGCCGCCATGTGTGATCGATTGGGTGAGGCGGATATTCGCGTTTCATTATTCATCGACCCCGATCACAAACAGATCGAGGCGGCGCAGCAATGCGGTGCCGCAGTAATCGAGCTGCATACCGGCGACTATGCCAATGCCGATGATTCCAAAGTAGCGCTTGAGCGCATTCGTACGGCCGCCGAGTTTGCTGACTCTCTGGATTTGGTCGTCAATGCCGGCCATGGCCTGACGATGCAAAATACCGCGCCGGTTGCGGCGATTGACCAGATTGTTGAATTCAATATCGGCCATGCAATCGTCAGTCGTGCAATTTTCGTCGGTTTGGGCGAAGCCGTACGTGAGATGAAAGCCCTGCTCGTGGCGAGTCGTCGAAGCTGAACCGGTTTTATGCCTGAACCGGGCGATCCAACTGAATCGCGGCCACGGTGCAGTCAAGTCTGCGCAGCACTTCCAGATAGAGCGCAC
>JBCCHH010000364.1:0-2747 GCA_039028855.1 Pseudomonadota bacterium
ATTCAGCGCTGAGCCTGGTTCTATCGATTCACGGCGGGTTGATTTTCTGCGCGTGATTCCATTTATCGGACTGCATCTTGCTTGTCTGGCGGTATTTGTGGTTGGTGTATCGTCGATTGCGCTGATCATATTTGCGACAAGTTACTTCATCCGCATGTTTGCGATTACGGCGTTTTATCATCGCTATTTCGCGCATCGCGCATTTCGCACCTCACGACTAGTGCAGTTTCTATTTGCCATGCTTGGTGCGAGCGCAACGCAACGCGGTCCACTGTGGTGGTCGGCACATCATCGCAGACATCACAAGCAATCCGATCAAGACGGCGATCCACATAGCCCGAACAAGGGCTTCTGGTGGAGCCACATGGGTTGGTTTCTGAGCAGGCAGCATTTCGCCACGGAGTGGGATCAGATCTCCGACTGGCAGCGTTATCCGGAGCTTCGATGGCTCGACCGATTCGATATCGTTATGCCGGTGCTCTATGCTGCCGCCTTGTTCGGGCTCGGCGTATTGTTGGAGCGCGTTGCGCCCGGTCTGGGTACCAATGGCGCACAGCTATTGATCTGGGGCTATTTCATTTCCACCGTCGTACTGATCCACGCCACGCTGATGATCAATTCATTGGCACATACCGTCGGCCGTCGGCGCTATCAGACCCGGGACAATTCACGCAACAATTTCTGGCTGGCGCTGCTAACCCTCGGTGAAGGCTGGCATAACAATCACCATCATTTTCCAGGCTCTGCCCGGCAGGGCTTTTACTGGTGGGAAATTGATATCAGCTATGCAGTACTCAAGCTAATGTCATACCTGGGCCTGGTTTGGGACTTGAAGTCGGTACCTCAGGCTATTCGCGATCGTCGCCGGATTCGCATGCGTGTTCCCGATGCTTCGTGACCAATTCTAGTAATCGCATGCGAATTGCCGTGATTGGAGCCGGCGTGGCCGGTCTGTATACCGCTTTCAAACTTGCGCATGAGCATGATGTGACGCTGTACGAGCAGCATAGCCGAGTGGGCGGCCATACCGATACTCATGATGTCATCGGCCCAACCGGCCGGTCGGCAATTGATTCGGGTTTTATTATTTTCAATCCGCAACGTTATCCGCTGTTCAACGCCTGGCTCGATGAATTGGGCGTTGCCAGCCGCGCTACCGAAATGAGTTTTGGCATTGCCTGTCGCAAAAGCGGCCTCGAGTACAACGCGACCAGCATGAACAAGCTGTTCTGCCAGCGACAAAATCTGCTGCGGCCGCGGTTCTTGCGCATGGTGAGCGATATCCTGGCGTTTTATCGCCAGGCCCCCGCGCTGCTCGATTCATTATCAGAACAGCTCAGCCTGGGCGATTGGTTGGCCGAAAGCAAATTCAGTCGTGCGTTTGCCGATGATCATCTGATTCCGATGGCCTCGGCTTTATGGTCCACCCCGCCAACTCGAGTACGGCAATTTCCGATGCGCTATCTGCTCGAATTCATGCGCAACCACAACATGTTGCAGGCCAATGATCGGCTGGTCTGGCGCACTATCCAGGGCGGTAGCCAGCAGTACGTCAAACGTGCGCTGGCGCGCTATCAAGGTAGGCTGCATGTATCGACACGAGTCGAACGCATCTGCCGGAAAGCTGACAGTATCCGGGTGAAATCCGGCGCCGGTCAGCGCGGCTATGATCAGGTCGTACTGGCCTGCCATGCCGATCAGGCGCTGGCAATGCTGCATGAACCCAGTCCGAAGGAGAGCGAAGTTCTAGGTGCATTCGAGTTCACCGAAAACGATACCGTGCTGCATACCGACGCCACGCGCATGCCGCGCAATCGTCTGGCCTGGGCTAGTTGGAACGTACGCAGAGATCAAACGGATGATTCGGATGCGGCGCAAATTTCCTACTGGATGAATCGTTTGCAGGGCATAGCGCCCGATACGCCGAAGGATTCTGCGCCGTATATCGTGTCACTGAATCAAACCGATCGCATCAATCCAGACAAAATCATCAAACGTCGAAGGTACGCTCATCCGCTGTATACGCACCAGTCGCGCACGGCGCAAAAGCAGTGGCATGCGATCAACGGTAAAAATGGCCTGTGGTTCTGCGGTGCCTACTGGGGTTGGGGTTTTCATGAAGATGCGGTGCGTAGCGCGGATCGTGTCATCCGAGGTATTGAACGTCGGGCACAGATAGATCATGCGGCCTGATCAATACGGTCAAGGCACCGTCTGGCATCGGCGCGTTCGGGAGCGCGACCATGCCTTTCGTTACCGGCTCTGGTTCGCGTTGGTCGATGTCGATATGCTCGATCAGCGATTGCCGTTATCGCGTGCTTGGTCAAGCCGGCGCTTTGCTCCGGTCAGCTTCTATCGGCCCGATTTTATTGCCCCACATGACCGAAGCATCGGCGATGCCGTGCGCGATCGGGTTGAACAGGCGCTTGGCCGTCGGCCCGACGGGCAGGTGCGTTTGCTGACTCAGCCGCGCCAGTGGGGCTTATGCTTTAACCCGGTCAGTTTCTATTTTTGCCATGATGAACAAGGCCGGCTCGACAGCATTGTGGCCGAAGTACATAACACGCCGTGGGGCGAACGACATGCCTATGTACTCGATGCCCAGAGCGCCGACCGTGACCGCACTGACTATCACTTTTCGCTAGACAAAGTGATAGTCAGTGCGGTCACGGTCGGCGCTCTGGGCATCGAGTACATAGGCATGTCGTTCGCCCCACGGCGTGTTATGTACTTCGGCCACAATGCTG
>JBCCHH010000365.1:0-2739 GCA_039028855.1 Pseudomonadota bacterium
GGGTCCCGGGATGTTTTCCAGTGGGGATCAGGAGCACAACATCCCTAGCAGGATGGAGGGGCAGAGCACCCTGAGAATTTTTTCAGAAATAACCCCCTACGATGGCGCTGATGAATACCTCGGGTCAGCCGCCGTTGAGTTCGTTGGAAAACCGTGCCGTACGTGAGCGCCTGCACCAGGCCTCGTTGCAGCGCGGCAGTCGAGGCGGTGAATTTGATAATCGCGAAGTCGTGGCCGAAGTCATGAAACTTCGCGCCGAGCGTGCCCAGCTATTGGGTTATGACACGCATGCAGACTTTGTGCTCGAAGTGCAAACTGCCGGCTCGGTTGAGACGGTTATGGATATGCTCAACGATCTCGGTCCGGTCGCCGTGGCGAATGCACGCGATGAAGCAGCAGCGCTGCAGGCCATGATTAACAAAAGCGAAGACGAGCCGTTTGAACTGGCCTCGTGGGATTGGGCCTACTACACGGAGAAAGTCCGTCAGGAACGCTACAATTTCGATGAAAGCCAAGTTCGCCCGTATTTTGAGCTCGAAAGCGTCCTCAATAACGGCGTGTTTTATACCGCCAATCAGTTGTTTGGCATCAGTTTCACCGAGCGTACGGGCGAGTTGCCGGTTTACCATCCAGATGCACGCGTGTGGGAAGTGACTGATCATGACGGCGAGCCGCTCGGAATTTTTATTGGCGATTTCTATGCGCGCCCGTCCAAGCGCGGCGGAGCATGGATGAATTCATATGTGATTCAGTCTGAACTCATGGGCGGTCGGCCGGTAGTCGGTAATCATCAGAATATTCCGAAGCCGCCGCAAGGCGAGCCGACGCTGATGACACTCGATGAAGTCACCACGATGTTCCATGAGTTTGGCCATGCCTTACATGGTTTGTTTTCGGACGTAACCTATCCCAGTGTTGCCGCCACCTCGGTGCCACGTGACTTTGTTGAGTATCCCTCGCAGATTTTCGAAATGTGGGTGACCTGGCCGAGCATTCTGGAAAACTATGCGCTTCACTATGAAACCGGAGAGCGGATTCCGCAAGAATTGTTGGATCGCGTAATTGAAGCCGAGCAGTTCAATGAAGGTTTCCGCACGACCGAATATCTGGCCGCATCCATTCTGGATATGTGCTATCACACGCCGAGTCCAGATGGCCTGCCTGCAGCCGATGACATTCTTTCATTCGAAGCGAACTGTCTGGAAAGCGCTGGTATAGCATTTGGTCCAGTGCCGCCACGCTATCGCACAACGTATTTCTCACACATTATGGGCGGCTACTCTGCCGGCTACTATTCCTACATTTGGAGTGAGGTGCTGGACGCTGACAGCGTGCGCTGGCTCAAAGAGAACGGTGGTTTGACGCGCGAGAATGGCGATCATCTGCGCAATTCACTGCTCTCGCGCGGCGGAAGCGTTGAAGCCATGCAGCAGTTTGAAGATCTGGTTGGTCGTGCGCCAGATATCCAGCCATTACTTGAACGGCGCGGTCTGCTGCGAAACGATACTGGTGAAATCTGATCGGGTTTGATCGGGTGATCGATCAAGCAGAAAACTTCAACGCCCAGGCACCTGCCTGGGCGTTGCGTATGCAGCGTTTAACACGCTGGCTGGTTGAAGATTGTCTGGATGGTCCACGTCCGTGGAAACTGGCCTGGGTGATCAATTTTCAAAAAGCCGGTACGCCGGTATTTCTACTGGGCTTGATGCTTGTCTACGATAACTGGTCTACCCAGGCCTGGGTTTTTTGGGCGTTGCACGGCGGCTATGGTCTGATCTGGTTCATTAAAGACCTGGCGTTTCCCGATCCAGCCTGGCAAAAGCGTATAACCATTGCTGGCGGCGTCAATGCGTTTCTGGGCGTGTTGGGCTGGTACTGGGTATTTGGTTGGCTATTGATTTCAGGCCATGCGCAAGCAAATTATCCGCTGCCTGACGCGGCGTGGTTCGGGTTTTGCATTTTGCTTTGCTTGCTGGGCAGTGCAATCATGCTGGCCGCTGATGCGCAAAAATACTTCACCTTGAAAGTCAAATCGGGTCTAATCACTGACGGTATGTTTCGCTATATTCGTCACCCGAATTATCTAGGTGAGATGATGATCTACGGTGCCCTCGCGCTCATGGTCTGGCACTGGTTACCGTTTGTGATTCTGGCTTGGGTATGGCTTGGAGTCTTTGCTGTGAACATGCTTGTCAAGGAGGCGCGGATGTCGCGCCATCCGGGCTGGGCCGAATGGCGCGCTAAGAGTTGGTGGTTGGTTCCGCGAGTGTTTTAAATCGTTATCAGAAAAGAAATACTGAGGTTTCTAGTCCTTAGCTTTTCGAATTATTTCGAAAATCAAAAAGTCAAAAAACGTAATTAAACCTCACTAAGATTTCTTTTCAGCTTTAAAAACCGTGGATATTGATGGTAGTTATTAAAGACATCATTTTCGCGACAATTATTTTTATCAGTTACGGCTACGTCGCATACTATTGAGTTCTCTCGCACGCAGAATAATTTCTTCACCAGTCATTCCGTCAAGGGTTTTCCGCATGTTTTCATCGTTTGCCAAAGAGCTCTGATCATATAAATGCAAGAATCGTATTGCGCTTTCGAGTTCCGCATACTGGTCTCTTGAGGTGTCGGCTGCAATCCAGGCCAAGCTTTCTTTGAATGATTCTGCTGATGAGCCATCAAGAACGGATAACAGACCATCGCCTTCTGATTCTAGCTGTCCTTCAACATCAGGGACAAACC
>JBCCHH010000366.1:0-2726 GCA_039028855.1 Pseudomonadota bacterium
CGCCGATTTCCAGATCAAACGAAAGCTGAAACGCAAGCAGCTTGCCGATCACGAGCGAATCGACCGGCAACCAGGGCTCGGCTTGGGTAATCTCGAGCGCACTATATTCCGGCGGTAGCGGATTGTTGTTCAGATAATGATTGACGCCATCGGAATAGGCCTTGAGCCAGGCTTTTTCTTCGTCATTCAAAACGACCCAACTGGCGAATGCGCCGCGGCGCAGCCCCAGCGTGCGCAACTCAATGTCATTGGCGAGTGCACTGGAACCGACCAATTCGCTCAAAGTACCTGAAGGTACGCGGCGCAGGAAGTCCATTTGGAAGAAGCGATCGCGAGCGTGCAGATAGCCCTTCACGAATATGACATCGGTCTCGGTTTCGCCGACAATAGTCGGAATGCCGTTGGCGTCGGTAAACACGGTTACGTCGTCGGACAGCCCGGGTACTTCAACCGTTTGCGCTGTCGCGTTCGACGCCGCAACGACCAGCATGCCGCCAGCCAGCGCGGTGAGAATCGCATTGCAAGTTCGTTTCATCTGTTCTACCCCGAAGGTTGTTATTGATTGGAAATGTGACCTAATTCATGGTCTAGCTAAAAACTCCACAGCCTCTGATTATTGCACAGCCGCGCACTAAACGAAAACCCGCTTCGAACGCAGTAGAGCTTGAACGGCTAAAGTCGCGTGCGAACTTCAAGCAGTTCCGGGAAAAATTTCAGGTCAAGCGCGCGTTGCAGGAACCCTACGCCGCTCGAACCGCCGGTACCTTTTTTGTAGCCGATGATGCGCTCGACGGTCTTTAAATGCCGAAAACGCCAGAGCTGGAACGATTCCTCAACATCCACGAGTCGCTCACACAGTGCATATTCAGTCCAGTACTGCTCGGGGGCGCGATAAATTTCGACCAGCACATCGGCCAGCTCAGACGAAAACTCATGCGGCCTGGACCAGTCACGGTCGACGCAAGCCGCTGGAATGGCAAAGCCTCGGCGCGAGAGGTACTTCAATAACTCATCATAAATGGATGGCGCATGAAGAATGGATTCGATCGCCGCACGCTGCTCCGGTTGGTGATCGTAGAGCTTCAGCAGTTGCCCGTTCTTGTTGCCGAGCAGAAACTCGACGCTTCGATACTGAAATGACTGAAAGCCCGATGCGCTGCCGAGCACGTCACGAAACTGCACATATTCGCTCGGTGTCAACGTTTCGAGCACCGCCCACTGATCGAACAACTGCCGCTGAATCATCTTCACGCGCGCCAGAATTTTCAGACATGGCGCGGCATTGTCGGCACACAGCAGCCGATTGGCCGCCTTGAGTTCGTGAATGATGAGCTTGAACCAAAGCTCTGCAGTCTGATGCTGGATGATGAACAGCATTTCGTCGTGGTGCGGTGGATCACTGAGCGGGAACTGCGCATTCAGAACCCGATCCAGGCCCAGATAGCCGTCGTAATTCATCCGGTCACGCAGATCGGTCTTAATGCTGTCTTCCAGCGCTCGCTGGTTCGGCGGTTGGCTCATTCATCATTCCTTAGATTAGTAGTAAATTCGGGTGATCATTTAACCAGTCATCGTTCGACGACTCAGTGTAACGCCGATGTAATCGACGGGTATAATGCTGATGGTTTGGCCGGACAAAAATCAGCATCGGCCAAGCTGCCATTCATCCGCGAGCTGAAGGATGAAATGGGCCATTAAAATAACGAATCCAATGAGGTTTTCTCCCATGGCGGCAACCATCGCCTCGTTTAAAGTTGATTATTTTCAGTTCCTCGACGCAGAAGGTCGGCTGGTCGAAGGCAAGCAGATTCCGGCACTCGCCCGCGATATGAAGGAACTGACCAGCCTGTACAGGTTGATGACCTTGACCCGCGTGTTCGACAAGAAAGCCGTGGCGCTACAGCGCACCGGCAAGCTCGGCACCTACGCTTCCAGCCTTGGCCACGAAGCCGCGCACGTCGCGATCGGTTCGGCCATGCGCGAGGAAGACTGCTTTGCGCCGATGTACCGCGAATATGCCGCGCAGTTCTATCGCGGCGTCAAGATGTCGGACGTACTGTTGTACTGGGGCGGTGACGAGCGCGGCAATGACTTCGCCGGGCCGAAGCATGATTTCCCCTGGTGCGTACCGATTGCCACGCAGTGTCTGCACGCGGCCGGGGCGGCCATGGCCTACAAGCTGCACGGTCAGCCGCGCGTGGCGGTCAGCGTGGTCGGCGACGGTGGTTCGTCGAAAGGCGATTTTCTCGAAGCCATCAACGCGGCCAGCGCCTGGAAACTGCCGTTGGTGCTCGTCATCGTCAATAATCAGTGGGCCATTTCAGTACCGCGCTCGAAGCAGAATACGGCCAAGACGCTGGCCCAGAAAGGCATCGCCGGCGGCCTGCCCTCGATTCAGGTCGACGGTAACGATCTGATCGCGACGCGCTGGGCGATGGACAAAGCGATTGCCGCCGCGCGCGAAGGTCGCGGCGCATCCGTGATCGAAATGATGACGTATCGTTTAAGCGATCACACCACAGCCGACGATGCGCGCCGCTACCGGCCGCAGGACGAGGTCGATTCGGCCTGGGACAAGGAACCGCTGATTCGCATGCGTAAATACCTGACCGACCAGGGTTTCTGGGATGAGGTCAAGGAACAGGAATTGCTCGACGAATGCGCCGAGCGCGTGCAGCAGGCCGTCGAAGAATATCAGCATCTGGTCGGCAACGAGCCGCAGCCGC
>JBCCHH010000367.1:0-2711 GCA_039028855.1 Pseudomonadota bacterium
GCAGGCGTTCGAGGCGACGCTTCTGCTGATGATCGAGCCCGCCCTGTCGCCGCTGTTTGCCTGGCTGGTGCACGGCCTACATCCAATTGGTGCGGATGATGTCGGGCGAGTGCTACGACTGCTGCTGATTATTCCACTGTATCTATTTTTACGTCACATCGTCGGGCTTGAGCGAAGCTGGTGGGCTGGCTTGACCCTGGGTGCGTTGATTGCAGGCTGTTATGCCTTGTGGCACTCGATGACGGGTGGTGAGGGCCAATGGCACGACCGAGTCAGCGGACCGACCAACCCGATCTACTTTGGCGGCATTGTGCTGGCATTCGGCCTGATGCTGTTGCCGCGCATTTCAGATACCAGCATATCGTTGCGACAGCGCGTGCTGGTGACGCTCGCCGTGCTGTTTGCCCTGTTGGCCAGTGCGCTATCCGGTTCACGCGGGGCCTGGCTGGCGCTGCCGCCATTATTGTTGTTATACGTGCTGACTTTGGGCTCGCATCAGCGACCCGTCTGGCGTTTTGGTGTGCCGCTGGTGCTGCTTTTAGCGGCATTTCTGATCGGTCTGTTGCCTGCCGTACCGTTGGGTCTACGCGTTACCGAGGGGCTGTCCGCCGTCATGGCTTTGGCTCAGGGTGATGTTCCAGTCGGTTCTCTGGGCATACGCTGGGCGTTATGGCAGATTTCAATCCAAGGTGCGATCGAAAACCTGGTTGTTGGCGGCGGCCCTGGCGCGTTTCGACTGTATCTGGAACAAGCTGTTGCGGCTGGGCAGCTGGATGAGTTTTTTCTTCGATACCATCACCCGCATAACCAGTATGTATCGGCTTTGCTGATTGCGGGCATTCCCGGCTTGCTGAGCCTGATTGCGTTGCTGGCTTTGCCGTTATTCGTGTTGTTACATCAAAGGCGGAGAGAATCGGATGCGATCAGGCGGTTTGGCTGGTGCGTTCTGACGATGGTGCTGGTGTTCGCCGTGATGTCGCTGACTGAGTCGATTTTTCAGCGTAATAATGGCATTGTATGGTTCGCGCTGCTAATCAGCCTCGGCAGTGCTTTGCTCAATACCGCGAATGACCAATAGCGGTGAGTGAGTTGGGCGACTGACCGTTGCCCGATCAATCAACGCTCGTTATCCAGCAGGCGATAGAGCAGCTTAGCTACTCGCTCGGTGTCGTTACGTAGTCTTGATTTGCGCGCATTTTTTCTAAGCTTTTGTACTACCGCCGGGTTTTCCGCCAGATGCACAGCCTGATTGGATAAGTCCTCGGTGCTGACTTGAGCGGCGAGCGCCGCGCCCAGTTTTTGATATCGCTCGACGCGTGCGGGTTGATCGTGGCCTCCGACAGCGCAGAGTACACAGGCAGGCCCGGCCGTCATGGCTTGTGTTGTGAGCATATTGCCGGCGCCAACTACGGCGATCTCAGCGGCTTGCAGCACGCGGCTTAGCGTAGCGGTGGATAAGGAGTGCACAAGCTGGACTTCGGCGTGATCCAGCCTGTTGCCCCGATATTGTGGGCCCATCAGCACCAGCGTGCTTTTGTTCGTTTCAGCCTGGAAGCGAATAGCGGCTTCAAGGAAAATTTCCGGCACGGCCCGGCCCTGATGAACATAGCCTCCGCCGCCCGATACAAACACAGCATAGGGCTGTGGATCGGCTGCTGAGATCGTGTTTTGCGGCGGTTCCAGGCTGGTCTCGGGCGCAATGCCATGGATCAACTCAAGCCGTACATTGGGATGGTGCCGCAGCTTCCAGCGCTCAAAGGCGTTGAGCTCCAGCTGCTGGCGGTTTGAATCGAGGATGAGATGCAAATCCAGCAGTCGCAGGGTCCGCCAGCGAAACCCCTTGCGCCGTTTACCGGGTCGATTGGAAAGCCAGACGAGTTTGCCGCCTGCAGTCTTGACCGCCTTGAACTGTTGCTGTCTTCCGGTGCAGTCAAACAGCGCGAGCTGCGGCTGCAATTGCTCGATGAGTTGCGTGACCGGCCGTAGCTGTCGCGCCGGCGTGTCGTCGAGCCAGTGGTAGGTGAATGAAGGTTCAAGTTCGACCTGTGCCTGTCGATCGAGCAAAAAGTGCATGTCCAGTGCGGGCCATCGACGCTGCATTGCACGGGCAATGTTCAGACATCGATAGTATTCGCCGCTGCCGGTTGGACCGCTGGCGGGAGCAAACAGGACGCGCTTGGGTCGATTCGTGTTCATCTGCCTTGTCGTCAGGTCGTTTTTTTGCCTAGCGCTGTCTGGCTTAGCGGGGATAATTGGGTATCGTCACTCGCTCTGGCGATGCGTCCGGTTTTCGGCGATTGCCTCGATTCGCTGCAGTGAGTCACGAATTTCGGTTAGCAAAACTGTAGTTGAAGCCTCCGAGTCCGGTTCAGCTATCGTCTGGCTGGGGCTGCCGTCAGTCACTTTATCGCGCTGGTCCAGTGCATCGTCACGAAAGCCATCCGTATCGAGAATGCCGATCAGCTTAACCAGTGAGCCACCAGGCGCGCTTGATTGTCCGGCTGTTTCCACCTGCAGGCCCTTAATACCCATGCGCCGCATGATCGGACCCTGAACCAATGCCAAATCGGTCACTTTCTCCAGCGGTACGCTCTTTTCCTGTCGCACCAGCACGCCGCGACTGACCTGCAGTTCGCGGCTGGTCAGCACCACTTCAAGGGTTGAGTAAAACTTGCGGTAATACCACCAGGCCAGCGGCAGTGCGATCGGCA
>JBCCHH010000368.1:0-2711 GCA_039028855.1 Pseudomonadota bacterium
CCAGCGAATGGCCGAGATCGGCGGATCGTCCCAGTCCTCGAAATAGATTCGTGGTTTATGTTCGAATTGCAGGGTCCTTGCCCGCACGGCCTCCAGGTGTTTCAAGAGTCGATCAATCAGTACCTGTGCCGAATCTACCGCATGGACCAGCGCGCCGAGTGTATGAATCATATCGAGAATGCCGGCGATGCAGCGTTGATTGAATACATGCACGGCAATGCCGGTGCGAATCAGATCGGCCGCGATATCGGCCTGCAGGTCGGAAAAGCCGAGGATCAGATCGGGCTTCAGGTCGAGGATACGATCGATTTTGGCGCTGGTGAATGCAGCCACGCGCGGTTTCTCGCGTCGGGCCTGCGGTGGGCGTACAGTGTAGCCGGAAATGCCGACAATGCGGTCCTGCTGGCCGAGAAGATACAGGGTTTCGGTCGTTTCTTCGGTCAGGCAGACAATGCGTTGCGGTCCGTTCAGGATTTTCAATCGTTTCCGCCTGCTGTTGTGAGGCTGGCCGCAATGCGCGGCAGCCATTCGGCGCTGGTACCGCGGAGCTTCCAGTCTGCGATAAGACTAATCTCCGTGGGTTCGGGATTAATATCCACCAGGCTGGCGCCGGCCTGTTTGGCTATGGCAGGCAGGCTTGCGGCCGGCTGCACGACGCCGGCCGTGCCTGCCACAATCATCAAATCGCACTGATCTGCAGCCTGCACGGCCCGATTCAATATCTCCTTGTCGAGCGCTTCGCCAAACCATACGACATCCGGCCGGCCGAGTCCATCGGCATGATGCGGGGAGGGTGGCGGTTCCTGATCAGCGTGAGCATCAAGCCAATCCTGATCAATCGTTTGGCCAGTAATGGAACAAATCGTGCGGCCGATATTGCCATGCAATTCGAGTACATATCGGGAGCCGGCCTGCTGGTGCAGTCCATCCACGTTTTGCGTAATCAGCTTAAGTTCCGGCTTTTTTCGCTCGAGCATGGCTAATGCATCATGACCGGGATTGGGTCTTGCGATAGCAGTCAAGCCTCGTCGCCATTGGTACCAGCGCCAGACCAGCGCTGGATTTTCAGCAAAGCCTTGCGGCGAGGCCAGCGTCATCGGGTCGTACTGCGCCCATAGTCCGGTTTGCGCATCGCGAAATGTGGGGATGCCGGATTCAGCCGAAACGCCGGCGCCGGTGAGCACGGCGATGTGGTCGGCCGACTCCAATCGGCCGAGCAAGCTCGACGGTATGCCGGGCTGAACTTTAGTATTCATGAACAAGTCATTTGAAGGTCACCAGACACGTGCATATTTCTTATATCGCAGCCTAGCGCATGCAGCCCGGTGTCGGGTTTGCCATTGCGGCTACAATCGGGAAATACACAAGCCGATGCTTGGCGTTAGGTCAGGATTGATCAAGGAGAATTATGATGTCTGCTGAACTGATTTTTTATACGAATCCGATGTCGCGCGGTCGCATCGTGCGCTGGATGCTCGAAGAGATTGATGCGCCGTATCGCACTGAAATCGTCGAATACGGTGAACCGATGAAATCGGAACCGTATATTTCAATCAACCCGATGGGCAAAGTGCCGGCCATTCAGCACGGCTCTGAAGTAGTGACGGAGTGCTCGGCCATTTGCGCCTATCTGGCCGATGCCTTTCCCGAGGCCGGCTTGGCACCATCGCTTGATCAGCGTGCGGCCTACTATCGCTGGCTGTTCTTTGCCGCAGGGCCGCTCGAGTCCGCTGTTACGATGAAGGGCATGGCTTTGGAAGTACCCGAAGACAAGCGTGGCATGTCGGGCTTCGGCACGATGGAGGCAGTGGTTAATGCGCTTGAGCAGGCCTTGTCCAATAACGAGTACGTTGCCGGTGATGCGTTCAGTGCGGCCGATGTTTATCTCGGTTCGCAGATTGGTTGGGCGCTGCAGTTTGGCACGATCGAAGCGCGACCCGCGTTCCGCGAGTATTTTGACCGCATTAGCAGTCGACCGGCTTGGCAACGCGCCAAGGAAATGGACGATGCGCTCGTGCCGGCTCAGTCTTAAGCCAACCGTCTGTCGTTGAGCTGCGTCCGTGCCTTGGCTGAGCAAACATGACTGACGCCTGGTACAACCGGGTGCCCTGGCCAGGCTTGTTAGCCGATCTTATTCTGCTATTGCATGTGTTGATCGTGTTGTTTGTAGTGCTGGGGCAGGTTGCGGTTCTGATTGGCTGGTGGCGCGGATGGCAATGGGCGCGGAACTTCTGGTTCCGATTAATCCATTTGTGCACGATTGGGTTCGTGGTAATTCAGACCTGGCTCGGTCAACTGTGCCCACTTACCATCTGGGAACAGCAGCTTCGCTTTGCGGCCGGTCAGGCTGTGCATGATCAATCGTTTATCGAGTTCTGGTTTAGTCGCGTGTTGTTTTTCGATTTGCCGTGGTGGGTGTTTCTTGCTGCCTACACCTCGTTTGGCTTGGTCGTACTGGCCAGTTGGTGGTTTTTGCCGCCGCACTGGCCCAAATTGCGCTCGGTATCCTATTCCGATCGCGCGGGTAGTTGAGACCGTTTCTAGTTACTGTCGGCCATGCTTGCTGCTTAAACGGGTGATCTAACGCCAAGGAAAGACTCATGTTCGAACATATTCAATCAACAGCGACCCGATCGTTTTTTCTGCTACTGATGAGCTGCTTAATACTAGTCTTGCCGGTAAAGGCCGATGAATTTCAGATTCCCGATGCA
>JBCCHH010000369.1:0-2711 GCA_039028855.1 Pseudomonadota bacterium
ACCAACAGGCAGCTTAATCTGCAAGGAGAACGACAATGAGCATTGAAGACAAAATTCGCGACTCACTTCAGCAGCAAGCCGCATCGGCTGATCGCATTCTTGTACCCGATCGAGGCATGTTCGGCATGCTGGCCAATGCGTTTAACGGCAGCATGCGCCGATGGGTCTGGCTCAGCAATTTGTTGGTCCTCATCGCCAGCGTATTTCTGTTCTGGTGTGGCTGGGAATTCTTCACTGCCAGTGACTTGGATGATCGGGTGTACTGGGGCATTTGCCTCGTGATCAGCGGTAATGTGGTGAGCATGATGAAAATGTGGATCTTCCAGGAAATGAACCGCACTTCGCTGATGCGCGAAATCAAGCGGGTGGAACTGTTGCTGGTAAAGCCGGTTGAATCAGCCGATGAAACATACAGAGGCAACTAGGCGCTGACTTTGATCGTATCCGTCGAGCATCAGCGTTCTCGCGGCGTTGTTAAGCTGTCGGACAGGGCTTGGGGACAGTCATTAAAGCGGGCTCCATTATCGAGCGCGTACACGATGGTTGCCAGCAATTTAGAATTCGAGCGCTTGAAGCTAAGGTTGATTCCAGTATGCCAACCCTAGCGGCCCGGGTATAAGCCTGGGCCGCTAGGTGAACGGTCATTCCAGCATGCTGCGCAGCATCCAGGCGGTTTTTTCATGGAACTGCATGCGCTGCGTCAGCAGATCGCAGCTTGGTTCATCGCCGGCCTCATCGGCCGGAGCGAATGCTTCACGTGCCGTGCGCGCCACGGTTTCATGGCCGACAACTAAATTGCGGACCATTTGTTCAGCCTCCGGGTGGCCGCTTTCCTCCTCAATCGAGGTCAGTGCCGAGAACGCTGTATACGAGCCTGGCGCATAATGCCCGAGGGCGCGGATGCGCTCGGCAATTTCGTCGACGGCGCCGGCCAGTTCGGTGTAGTGCTGTTCGAACAAGGCATGCAATGACTGGAACTGCGGCCCGGTTACGTTCCAGTGATAGTTGTGGGTTTTGATGTAGAGCGAATAGCTGTCGGCCAACAGGCGCGATAGATCGGTAGCGATCTGTTGCCGTTGTGCACTGCTTAATCCGATTTGAATTTCCATGGTGTACTCCGGATGTGATTTGTAAAGGCAGGTTTAGTACTAGATATATGGATTGGATTGACGATTTATAGTCTTTTGGCAGTGAAAATTTGATCGTTAGCGTGTTGTTTAATCCTTATCTATCGGAGTTTGGCGATTGCCGGTCTTCATTTCAGCCATTGAACGATCCGGCGTAGCCGGATGGCAGTTCGAGCTTGTTGGTTGAAGCGAATCTGGGTGAGGCTTGAGGGAAATGGTGGCCAGGGGCAGAACCGGAGCTGCTGAACTTCAGTTCAGCCATCGAACGATCTGGCGCAGCCGGAAAGGCAGTTCGAGAGAGTGAGTTGAAACGAAACTGAGTGGGATGTAAGGAGAATGGTGGCCAGGGGCAGAATCGAACTGCCGACACGCGGATTTTCAGTCCGCTGCTCTACCAACTGAGCTACCTGGCCGTTTTCGTAAATATGCTGCGATAAGGTGGATAAACTACCGCAAGCCGCGTATTAAAACGCGAATGGCCGGTGAAGTCAATATTAAATGTCTATTTCTCCGCCAATGGCGCTGGTGCAAGAAAAAACATGAATTTCAGGTCAAATTTTATTGTCAGATAAATGATCGGCCGAAATACGCGGCATTAACCATATGAGGTGTTCGCCATGCGATTGATCACAGCATTTGTAGCAGTAGTTGTGGTTTCTCTGGGCGGTTGTGCGGGCTATGAGCCAGAAGATATTGCGCCGTCCGATGAATCTCTCCTTCAATTCACCGATGAGCCGGTTCGTGATCTCCAGTTCAGCCGCTTGTTCGACTGGTACGGTTATAACCGGGATTATCTGGTTCTGCGCTTCAATCATCAGAAATGGTATGCATTGAGCGTGCTTGAACCCTGCGTTGCCGATGTTAGGCAGGTCCGCAGGCTGAGCCTAGACACAGTAGTGTCGACCCGGCTGGGTGTATTGGACCGTATCGTTCTGGATGGCAGAAGCTGTCGCATCGATGAAATCCGTCTGCTGGACCATAATGCGTTTCGTGAACAGCGTGACGCGTATCTGGCTTCAACTGCAAAAGACTAGGCGGTCAAATCTATCTAAATCAACGATGCATTTTGAGCCGCAGGATTTTTGAATAGCTTTGCAAGCTGCTGTAAATGAAGGTATATTCTGGATACGTTGGAAAATACTAGAAGGATAATGAGGAGGCAATCATGCATAAACTTAACATTTCGTTGCTGATTATTCTTTCGATCGTTGTGGCAGGTTGTGCAAGCGTGAATCTAAAAGAAGAGATACCTTCCTCGGAAACGCTGCTGAAACATTCTGGTGACCCGGTTGAAAGCTTTTCATTTCAAAGGTTGATTGGTTGGGATGCCTACAACGAGGACTACATAATCCTGCTGTTCAGTAATCAGCGATATGCTGCGGTTAATGTCAAACAGCCCTGTGCGCCAAATGTGTATAGCACCAGTGAGTTGCAGCTTATTCTTAATTCAAGAAACCGCTTGGGTGAATTTGATCAAGTTGTTCTTGACGGTTGGAACTGTGAAATTGCAGTAATTCGATTTCGAAGAAGAGGACGGCGTTGGGAGGAATGACTCCGCCGGCACCACTCGCACCGTAGCCCAAC
>JBCCHH010000370.1:0-2708 GCA_039028855.1 Pseudomonadota bacterium
CCAATGCTGACGTTAGTAAGGTCAATCACCGTGCGATCGAAACGCTGGGCTTGACTGCGCGCGAGCTTGAGGTACTGAGCCTGATGGCGGAGGGCTGCTCGAATCAGGAAATCGCCGAGAAGCTGTTCATTTCGCTCAATACAGTTAAGTCGCACGTATCCAGCCTGCTCGGCAAGCTTGCGGTTCAGCGTCGCACCCAGGCAGTGCGCAAGGCGCTGTCGCTGGGCTTGATCGGCTCGCCTAAACGAGTGATTTGAGCGATTTCATTCTTTCGGGTGATGTGCTTGCAAGCAGGATTTTCTATATTTTGCGCTCATTTTCCGCACAGGAGCATTCGATGGCTCGCATAATTTTAATCTATGGTTTAATTGCCGGCAGCGTCGTCGCGCTGGTTTCGTTTGGCTCACTTGCGCTTTTTTCGGACGGCGAGATTCCGGCCGGTTCTCAGTGGTTGGGCTATTCGATCATGGTGATCGCGCTGTCGGTGATTTTCTTTGCCGTCAAAGGCTATCGCGATCAGCAGCTTGGCGGCGTGATCAAGTTCTGGACTGCACTCAAGCTCGGCGCCGGGATTTCACTGGTGGCCGGCGTGGCCTATGCGCTGGGCTGGGAATTGTACTACCAGACCCTTGGCGGAGAGTTCATGCAGCAGTACGCGCTTTCGTATCTCGAGCAGATGCGTGCTGATGGTGCGACCGCTGCAGAGGTTGAGACTGCACGTCAGCGCATGGCCGATTTCGAGAAGCTGTATTCATTGCTGCCGGCCCGCTTCGGTATTACCCTGGTCGAAATTCTGCCGGTCGGGCTGTTTATCTCATTACTGAGCGCAGCACTGTTGCGAAAGCATTGATCGCTGCCCAGGCGAATTGCCCGGGTATCTACTGATCGGTGACAGGCTTGAGCAGAATCAGACGGCTTCAGCACAGCAGGTGCCGAAGCGCAGATCGTGCAGCTGTCGGGTGCTGAGCGATTTGCCGAGTGTATAGTGTGCGGATGTTTTTGGAACGGACTGACACTTTAGGCGATTGCAAATGCGAGGCAATGGCCCTGATCGGCGTGAACACGAGTGACTGAACAGCCTGATTCAAATGTCGATGCCAAGGAGCTCGACCGGATCGAACGGCTGCGCGACCGTACCGACGAAATTGAACTGATCATCTCCGGTTTGACCACGGTGGCGCTGTTTACGCTGCCGGGCTGGTTGTTTGAGGTGGCCAGCTCAAGTTATTCGCACCATTCGCTGACGTCCACGCAGGCGTTTGAGATGCTGCTGGTTATTGCGCCGGGCCTGTTTTATGCGCTCGGGACCTGTTTCGCGGTTCATCTGATTATCCGCGCCTACTGGGCCGGCCTCGTGGGGCTGCGCTCGGTGTACCCGGGCGGAATCCGCTGGAATCGCATGCCCGGTGTAGGTCCGATAACGCGTGAGCACTACCAAAAGCGTCTACCCGATCTGCGTCGTGCGATCACCGCCGCAGACCATACGGCGTCGACATTGTTTTCCGTAATCAGCATGATTGCACTTGGCATGCTGTGGGTCTCGGCGTGGATTGTGCTGGTGATCATAGCCAGCCAGTTTCTCGGCACCAAAGTGCTCGGCGATATGGATCGGGCAGTACGGCTGTCCTCGATTTTGCTTGTTGTTCTGTTCGTTGCTCCGCCTGCGCTGCTGTGGCTTTTGGATGCTGTGCTGGGTTCACGCGTTCCGAGCTTGACGAAGCGTCCATGGTTCCGTTCGCTGGTCGGGCTGCTGATTCGTATCAATGGCTGGATTTGGCCGCAGCGCCTGATTCTGCCGGTTCAGCTCACGCTTCAGACCAATACACGTCCGTTCCTGTTCTCGACGATGATTGCCCTGGGCACGGCAGGTATCCTGCTCGTCGGCTTTCTGCGGTATGAAGCCTGGACCGAATTCACGGTATCCGAGCAGTTCCGCTATCTTGAAACGGCTGCGATTGAGGGAGGGATCGACAGCGCGCACTACGAAAACCTGCGCGGGATGCGTGATCGATTGCGACCAGTGCCGACGATCGACGATTTTGAGCAGCGCAGTGCATTTGTGCGGGTGTTCCTGCCGTATTATCCGCAGCGCGACAATGCCGTGCTCGACGTGCAGTGTGCCGACACCGGGCAAGGACTAGACTGCTTGCGCAACCTGTGGTCCATTCGTCTCGACGAGCGTGCGATCGATCCGGACAGCCTGTTGCCGACCGAACGCCGCGACCTGAACCAGCGCGGCCTGACCGGCCTGCTGCCATTAACTGGCCTGACGCCTGGCCTGCATCGTCTGGAGGTTGTCTGGAACCCGGCAGTCGAGCCGAACGATACGCGTGTTTCACAAACCTTCAGCATCCCATTTCTGTTCTCACCGGACCAGGAGCTTGGTGCCGAAGCCCCTTAGATTTTGCCCGGTAGCGTGCTCACCACCCGTTCTGCTCAAGCCGACTTGAGACGATAACCATCCATCGCACGGGAGCAGCTTCGTCCTGTTTCAGCATCAAATGGACATGGATCAGGCTGTGACGTATGCTGAATAACGTGATGGATTGCCTGAATAATGAGAGCTTGACGATGCCGGGTACGAGACTGAAGACAATGATCGTCGTCTGCTTCTTGGTGTTAAATTCAATGCCCGTCAAGGCCGGTCTCGACGAGACCTTGTTCGACGACGGCTTTGAGTTACAGAACCGCTTCATTGATGTCGCCGC
>JBCCHH010000371.1:0-2702 GCA_039028855.1 Pseudomonadota bacterium
ACCAAAGAATCAGGCGCTTAAGCCTTTTCCATTTGCTGCATACGCATACGATTGCTACGCATATGCCTTAGTTCTCTGGAACCTTAACGACCTGCCCCATCTGAGTCGCGTGTTTTGCGGCGGTCTCGCTGACGATTACTGCGACTTGGTTGTTCGGAGCGCGGAGCGCGAGCCGGTTGTGGTTGGCGTGACGGGGCACTGCTTTGTCGCGCAGGCCGCTGCTGTGGCGCGGCTTGACGCGGCGCTTGCTGGCGCGGTGCAGAAGCGCGATTGGGCTGTTGTTGCGGTGCCGGTCGTGACTGCACAGATCGCTGTGACTGAGTGCGCTGGCGCTGACCGGCTGACGGTGACGGGCGACTTCGCTGAACTGGCGATGGCGCGGTTGAACGACTTCGACTCTGGGGCTGACTCGAGCGGGCACGTGAACTACGTTCTACCCGATTGCGGCTGCGCACATCAAAACCGTCTGAGCGATTAATGGGTGTACGCGTGTTTTGCCCGCTTCGATTGATCACTCGACCGCGTAAATTTTCGATTGGAATACCCTGCTGACGGGTATCGCCTTGGCGCTGCGGGCGATTGGGGGCGCTGTTTGGTCGCGTTTGAGATCGCTGACGCTGCTGTTGCGACCGATTCACCGGGCTACGCTGTGTTTGACTGCGTGTGGACTGTTGCGGATTGCGGGTCGCTTGACGCGTACGCAGCGTACGATTAGCGGTTTGATTACCGCGATTGGTGCCAGATAGCACGCGCTGACGAGATGCGCTTCGATTGGCCGCCACGCTGCTACGCTGAACGGTACGCCGATCCGGCGTGTAGCGTCCACCCGTTCTGCTAATACGCTGATTACTACGATTGATCAGGCTAGCGCGCGAATACGCCACATCACGATCACGCACTTGACGCATGCGCTCACTGACGCGGCGTGAACGGGGTTCATAGTGGTCGTAGTAACCGTCGCGGTAACCATGACGATACCCGCGACTGTAGTAGCCGGAGCCGAACCAGCCGTAGTGTGACGGGCGATAGCGATGGCCGCGCCAGTACCACGGATAGTCTGAAAAACCGATATTGATCGATAAGCCCGAGCGGTATGGCCGGTAGCCATAGTGCCAGCCCGGATAGGGATGATAGAACGGCTCGTAATAGCCGACAAAAACCGAATAGGGATGATAAAACCTGCTGAAGTAGAAATAATCCAGCGACCAGTAGGGATAGTGGATGGGAAATGCCGAATACACCGATGCGGTGCCGACACCGTAGGTACGACTGGGCGAATAGCGAACATCGCTGTAGTAGGGACCGTCGTCGTAATACACGCCGTTATCGGAGTAGCGCGGCGATTGATACACGGTGCAGCCGACCAGCATCATCAGCGGCAGCAGCAAGCAAAAATGGTAGCGTCGGGTCTGGTTCATGGCATATAACCTAGCAGATTAAGCTAAACGCTACCTGAACGCCCTACAATCAAACCATTCCATCAACAGGCGAAAAAACCATGCAGCGAACCCACGATCTGGCCGGCTTCACGCTGGTACTGGATAAGATCACGATGATTTCGGCCATTTTCGAAGCCGATAAGGACGAGGGCTGGCAGTTCAACGTCCGCTTTGTTTCGGGCGAAAAAATTGCCGTTAAAAAGCCTGATCGAGCGCGCGCCGCACTCGATCGGGAACTGTTGATTCAAGCCATCAACCAGGCGCTGTAATCAACTGCGGGCGCGTTTTAGCGCGGCGCCGGCGATTTCATTCACATCGCTGCTTAATCCCGGCTTGGCCAGAATCCGGTTCAACGCAGTCTGCATATTCGACTGATATGGCTCTGCATACTCCGACCAGCGATTGAATACGGCGACCAGTCTGGCCGCGACCTGTGGGTTGATCGCATCCAGCGCATACACCACATCGGCCAGCAGTTCGCAACCGGCACCATCTTCTCGGTGAAACGCAACCGGATTATGCATGCCGAAGCTGCCGATCAGCGCGCGCACTTTGTTCGGATTCTTGAGCGAGAACGCTTCGTGTTGCATTAGCGTTTTGACCTGCTCGACAGTATCCTGTATGGGCCGCATGGCCTGCAGCGCAAACCATTTGTCCATCACGAGCGGATTGTGCTGATAGCGCACGGCAAAGGCATCTAGCTCGGCTTGGGCGCAATCTGAATCGGCGCGCACCAGTGCCGCGAGCGCGGCAAATCGGTCGCTCAGGTTATCGGCCGATTGAATCTGACTCACGGCCAGCGCATCGGCATCACTACAACGCCCGGCCACCAGCCAGCTCAAACAACTATTGGCCAAGCGACGCCGGCCGACCTGATCAGGCGTAAACTGCCACGGATCGCTGCTGGCAAATTGCTGATAACAGTGCTTGAGCGGCTCATGTAGAGCATCGACCAGATATTCGACAATCCGATTGCGCGCGGCATGAATCGCGGCCACCTGAATCGGCGTGTGGCGCATGGCCAGTTCGCTTTCACTCGGCAACTGCAGCAGTTCGGCGGCCAATGCGGGCTCGTCGTCGGCCCGCTTCAGCACTTCGCGCCAAGCGGCAATCAGTCGCTCGGGCACATCGATCGACCGCCCCTGCTCCAGTGCTTCAATTGCGCGGCCGAGCACACCGGCCGCCAACCGTTTGCCGGCCAGCCAGCGTGCAACCGGATCGGCATCGTGCGCGAGCAGCAGCGCCAGCTCAAGCTCGCTCCAG
>JBCCHH010000372.1:0-2679 GCA_039028855.1 Pseudomonadota bacterium
AGGCTATCCTCGACAAGGCTGCGACTTGCCAATTCATCCCCTTAGTGACTAGTAACTTTTAATCGCATCGTTCCCTTGGATGACGACTAAAATCGTTTAAAACATTACGCTAACTATAGCCGATGTGCTGAAATTAGAAAAGGCATAAAATCTGTTAAATCGGGGATTTATAGCGCATATGCCATGCGATGCGTGAGTGATGGCGTGCGATTGAGTGTCAATTAAGGCCCTGCGGTTGGCGCGGGTTTGGTATATTCGCGCGTGTTCGGGCTATCTGTGATGAGCTAAGCGATTAATTAGGTCAGTCGGCTTTCGGACTACAGGCGCCTAAGACTAGCGCTATTAATGATGTGATCCATATTTATTTACCATTAATTTTAGGAATTCGGCATGAATTTTCATGAATATCAGGCCAAGGAGTTGTTTGCTGATTACGGCATTCCGGTGCCCAAGGGTGAACTGGCGCGCAGCGCTGATGTGGCGGTTACAGCGGCCGAAAAAATAGGCGGCAGTCAGTGGGTGGTTAAGGCTCAGGTGCATGCCGGCGGTCGTGGCAAGGCCGGTGGCGTGAAGCTGGCTAACAGCCTCGATGAAGTGCGCGACTACGCGACCAAGATGCTCGACATGAAAATCGAGACCTATCAAACCGGCGGACGTGCCCTGCCGGTCGATTCGGTGCTGATTGCCGAGGCGACGGATATCAAGCAGGAACTGTATCTTTCCGCGCTGGTCGATCGCAGCGCGCGTGCCGTGGTGTTCATGGGCTCGGCCGCGGGCGGTGTCGATATCGAACAGGTGGCCGAGGAAACGCCGGAGAAAATCATCTCGGTTGCGATCGATAACGCGGCCGGGTTTATGCCGTATCAGGCGCGTCAAATTGGTTTCGGCATGGGCCTGAATGCCAAGCAGGTGCGTCAGTTGACCAAGATTATGGATGGCCTATATCGTCTGTTTGTTGAAAAAGACCTGGCCATTGTCGAAGTCAATCCGCTGATTATCGACAACAACGGTGATCTGATTGCGCTCGATGCCAAGATCAACGCTGACGGCAGCGCACTGTTCCGTCATCCGGATCTGGCTGGGATGCGCGATGAGGCGCAGGAAGATCCAACCGAGTTGGCCGCGAGCAAGCACGATCTGAATTACGTAACGCTCGACGGCAATATCGCCTGCATGGTCAACGGCGCCGGTCTGGCAATGGCGACGATGGATGTGATCAAGTTAGCCGGCGGTGAGCCGGCCAACTTCCTTGACGTCGGCGGCGGTGCGACCAAGGAGCGCGTAACTGAAGCATTCAAGCTGATTCTCTCCTCGGACAACGTCAAGGCCATTCTGGTTAATATCTTCGGCGGTATCGTGCGCTGCGACCTGATTGCCGACGGCATTATCAGTGCGGTCAGGGAAATCGGGGTCGAGGTGCCGGTGGTCGTTCGACTCGAAGGAACCAACGTAGAGCAAGGCAAACAATTGCTGGCCGAGAGCGGCATGGCAATTATCCCGGCCGATGACTTGAACGACGGCGCGCGCAAAGCCGTTGCAGCAACAGCTTGAGCAAAGGATTCGAATAATGAGTGTATTAATCAACAGCAAAACGCGCGTCATCTGCCAGGGCTTCACCGGATCGCAGGGTACGTTCCATTCCGAGCAGGCGATTGAGTACGGCACCAAAATGGTCGGCGGCGTAACGCCGGGCAAGGGCGGTCAGGATCATCTTGGCCTGCCCGTATTCGATACGGTCGAGCAGTCGGTTGAGGAAACCGGTGCCGATGCCTCGATGATTTTCGTACCGCCGCCATTCGCGGCCGACGCGATTCTCGAAGCCGCCGACGCCGGCATTCGCGTGATTGTCTGCATCACCGAAGGCATTCCGGTGCTTGACATGATGCGCGTCAAGGCGGCGCTGAATGACTATGAAGATGTCACCCTGATCGGCCCGAACTGCCCGGGTATCATTACGCCGGGCGAATGCAAGATGGGCATCATGCCGGGCCGCATTCACACGCCGGGCAAAGTCGGCGTCGTGTCGCGTTCGGGAACGCTGACCTATGAAGCCGTATTCCAGACGACCAATGCCGGCTTGGGTCAGACCACCTGCATCGGCATCGGCGGCGATCCGATCAACGGCATGAACTTCATCGACTGTCTAGATCTGTTCCAGGACGATGCGGAAACCGAAGGCATCATCATGGTCGGCGAAATAGGCGGTTCGGCCGAGGAAGAAGCGGCCGAATTTATTGCCGATCATGTGACCAAGCCGGTTGTCGCCTACATCGCCGGCGTTACTGCACCGCCGGGTAAGCGCATGGGCCATGCAGGTGCGATTATCGCTGGCGGCAAGGGCACGGCCGACGCTAAATACGCGGCGCTCGAAGAGGCCAATGTGACGACCGTGCGCTCACCCACCGAGCTGGGTTCGGCACTGGCTGAACGCCTGGTTTGAGACTGACCCCAAGGCCCGCCGCTTGGCGGGCTTTTTTGAAACATTGACCACCACGCAGGGCGGATTCCAAGATCATGCTGAAAATTGCACTGGCGCAGTGGGACTTTCCGGTCGGTCGTCTGGGCGACAACCGCGACCGCATTCTTGAGCTGGCCAAACAGGCGCGCGATCGGCATCAGGCCGATCTGATTGTATTTCCCGATCTTGCAAAATCAGGTTGGTCGTGAATTAATTGGGAT
>JBCCHH010000373.1:0-2678 GCA_039028855.1 Pseudomonadota bacterium
GCGTACGTTCTGGCACGTCACCGAATACGCTGACGTAGATGACTTCCTGCGTCCAGGTATTGCGCTGATAGGTCGGCCGCTCGGTTTCGGTCGGGAAGGTGGCAATTGAATCGACCCGGATCTTGATGTTATCCAGTACCTCGATCACGTCATAGTCCGGTTCGACTTCGATCGTTACTGTGCCGGAGCCTTCGCGCGCGGTCGCGATAATTTCGCGCACGCCTTCAAGGTCCTGAACGGCCTCTTCGATCTTGATCAGTACACCTTCTTCCACATCACGCGGCGTTGCGCCGCGGTACGGCACGCTGACCGTGACGAAATTGGTTTCGATGCGCGGCTGAACCTCTTTGGTGATCGTGATCGCGGTATAGCCGCCACCAACAATCAGGGTCAGCATTAGCAGGTTTGCGGCCACTGAGTTTTGCGCAAACCAGGCGATGATATTGCCGTACCAGCCACGTGATTTCATCATGCTTACTCCGTCTCGGCTACCGAGAGTTCTTCTTCCGGAAGGTTTTCATCGGCATCGGCCGGCAGAATCTCCAGTCGTGCCTCGTCGTCTGGTGCCTCAGCCGGCTCGTCACCGCGCACGCGCAGCTTCAGGCCTGGCACCGGTGCCGGTATGGCCGTGGTAATGACCCGGTCGTCCGGCCGAATGCTGTCATCGACGTAGACCCGGCTCGGTGTCGAGCGCACCACGTTGACCGTGCGCACTTCGAGCTCATCCTGATCATTGGCCAGATACACCTGATCGCCGTTATGCAGCGCCTCGCCCGGCAGCATAACGAGGCCGTCGGCGGTGCGCCCGGCAATATCCGCTTCGACGAAAGTACCTATCGGCAGGGCCGGATCGTGCGTGCCGGCGATCAGACCGTACGGGTCGCGCACTTCTGCGACCAGATAGGTCAGACGCGTATTTTCATCGACGATGCCTTCGGTGCGTACTAGTTCGGCCGGCCATTCGGTCAACTGACCGGCCACGCGGCCATACAGCGTAACCGGACGTTGCAGTTCGGTACCCTGACCGAACACCGGAATACCGACAAACGAAAGATCGCGGTCAGAAACCGGCAGCCGAACTTCGGCCACGTCCACCGCGAATGCGACGCCGAGATTGGTGCCGGCATTGACGAACTGGCCCAGATCCACAGCGCGCTGCTTGACCATGCCGTCGAACGGCAACTGGATGCGGGTGCGTTCGAGATTGCGCTGGGCGCGCATCACGGCCGCCTGTTGGGCTTGTACCGAAGCCTTGGCGCGCGCTAACTGCGGCAGTCTCAGCACCAGTTCATTCGGTTCGCGCGTATCGCCGTGCAGACGACGAAAATCATCGCGCGCGGCATCCGAGCGGGCCTGTTCATCCGACAGCGTCGCCTCGGCCGCGGCCAGATCAGCCTCGGCCGCCAGCAACGCCGTTTCGTAATCGCTCGGATCGATGCGCGCCAGTTCGGTGCCGGCGCGGAAGAAACCGCCGGCGACAAAGGCGTCGGACAATGAGGTGATTCGGCCGCTGACTTCGGCCACCAGCGTGGTTTCGGTGCGTGGCTGTACCGTGCCCTGAGCCCGCACCGTAAAGCGCTCGCGATTGACGGTCGGCTGAATTGCTTCGACCAGCATTACGGCCGCTGCGGGCGGTCTTTGCTCGGGTTGCTGGCGCATCGCAATCAGTACGATGGCACCGATTAAACCCAGCGTCACGACGCCAAGCGGCAGCAGTATCTTGATTATTCTAGCTAACATGCAAAAAATTATCCGGTACTTCAGTCGATAACGTGCAAATTGTGGCACCGCTGCCATTCTTCTGCACGTGCCGGAAGGCATGGCAGTCATGAATTCAGCGATCGGAACTTATATTGAACGTGGTCTTGAGCAATTAATCGTTGATTTCGATCGGCTAGAATAGTTCTACTTGGATCATAGTATGAAAAAAGCATGTATTCGCATTCCAGAACACCGGGAATTCAGCTGAAAAGCGCTCACGAGATCGAGGCCATGCGCGTGGCTGGGCATCAGGCCGGCAGCGTGCTGAGAATGATTCGCGAACACGTCCAGCCAGGCGTGACCACGGGCGAGCTGGATGCGATCTGCCATGACTATATCGTCGATGAGCTCAAAGGCATTCCGGCGCCGCTGAATTATGGCGGCGGCCACGGTCGTATGCCGTTTCCGAAATCGATTTGTACTTCGGTCAACCACGTGGTTTGTCACGGCATTCCGGGCGACCGTGTGCTCAAGAATGGCGATATTGTCAATATCGACGTGACCGTCATCCAGGACGGCTGGCATGGCGATACCAGCAAGATGTTTTACGTCGGTGAGCCGTCGATCAAGGCCAAGCGCGTGAGCGAAGTCGCGCATGAGGGCATGAAGATCGGCATTGAAATGGTCAAACCCGGTATTACGCTGGGCGACATTGGTTATGCGATTCAGCGCTATGTCGAAGGCCAGCGCTGTTCGGTGGTGCGCGAATACTGCGGCCATGGCATCGGCCAGGTGTTTCATGAACCGCCCCAAGTGTTGCACTATGGCCGCCCAGGCGAAGGCGTGGTGCTCGAGCCGGGCATGACCTTCACGATTGAGCCAATGGTCAATGTCGGCAAGCCGGGCACACGTTTGCTGGCCGATGGCTGGACCGTGCTCACACGTGATCGCAGCCTGTCGGCCCAGTGGGAACACAC
>JBCCHH010000374.1:0-2668 GCA_039028855.1 Pseudomonadota bacterium
AAGAAAAAAGCCGCTAAGAAAAAGACGTCGAAGAAAAAGTCTTCAAAGAAGAAGTCTTCAAAGAAGAAGTCGACTAAGAAAAAAGCATCAAAAAAGAAAGCGTCCAAAAAGAAAGCCAGCAAGAAAAAAGCGGCAAAGAAAAAACGCAGTAAGAAAAAAGTAAGCAAGAAACGCGGCAAGAAAAAAGCCGGTAAGAAAAAAGCCGGTAAGAAGCGCGGCAAAAAGAAGTCGAGCAAGAAAAAGGCTTCGAAAAAGAAGGCGTCCAAGAAAAAGACACGCAAGAAGCGCCGTAAGAAGAAAGCATCGAAGAAATCTGCAGCCGTTTCACCATGGCAGCGCTTAGCCGAAGCGGCCGAACTTATGCGCGAAGCGGCAATGGAACTGGCTGCGCGTGAAGGTGCGGAACGCACTCGCGCATTACGTGACTTTGCCGATGCAACACGCGCCAAGCTGCAGGATTTGGAATCGGTTGCTCAGCGCGGTATTGCTCGTCTTTCTCGCAAGTAACTGCACTACTTTGAATCCGGCTGACGTCCATTTGTCAGCCATGATTCCGGGTGATAGCGTGTGCAAGCCGGGCTTCTAATTGATCGATTTATTGATTCGGCCTGGGCCGAAGACGGCTTGGCCCAAAAAACGCTGGATGCCTATCGAAATGACCTGATCGGTTTCGACCGCTCAGGTCTTTTTGATTCTGCAGCCGATACCTTTATTGCCCAGAATCGCTTGATGAAAGTACTGGCTGCGCGCTTGCGTTCGGGTCTGAAGGTTTCAACTATGCGGCGTCAAATCAGCGCATTGCGCCGGTTTTGCGCTTGGTTGCGTCGCGAAGGTTTGCTCAATCAAGACCCGCTCATCTCATTAGCCCCTCCTCGCCAGTCGATGCGCTTACCCAATGTATTGAGTGAGCAGGAAATTACGGCCTTGCTCGAGGCTCCAGATATTGAAAAGCCGTTAGGCCTGCGCGATCGCAGCATGCTCGAAGTGCTGTATGCATCGGGCATGCGTGTCAGCGAACTAGCCAGAATGGAGATGGCCAATATCAATTTTCGCCAGGGTCTGGTGCGTGTAACCGGCAAAGGCGGCAAGGATCGGCTGGTTCCACTTGGTGATGCTGCGATTGAGTGGCTCAAGCGCTGGTGCGAAGGGCCGCGACGTGACTGGAGCAAGGCATCACAGCCGGTTGAGGCATTTATCAGCCAACGTGGGCAGGGCATAACGCGTCAAGCGATCTGGCACCGTATCAATGCGTATGCAAAAAAAATGGCGCTGGAGCAGCGCTTGTCACCGCACAAGCTGCGCCACTCGTTCGCTACGCATATGCTGGATCATGGTGCGGATTTGCGCGTGGTTCAGCTATTGCTCGGGCATGCGGATTTGTCGACGACGCAGATTTACACGCACGTGGCCAGCGCGCGGCTGAAGAATCTGCATGAAAATCATCATCCACGCGGCTGAGGCACGATGTTTCAAGGCTTGAACTTATTGCCAAATGCAACCTCAAATAGGCTATGCCCGTACTGTCGGGTGGTGAATGTCGAGTCATTCTGATTATAAGCGCAAGATTATTGACCCCATTCCGTTCTAATACTCGGCTCGCGCGAAGATGTAAAATTGCGCTAGTTAAGGAAAGTAACCCCGTTTTTAGGAGAAGGTTTGTGAACACAAAGACTCAACGCCTGGCCAGTGTCGCGCTGGTATGTTTGCTCGCGCTGCTGGTCTCGTTGCCCGTTTTTGCGCAGGACTATGATGTTGTGCGTGAGCGGATAAGTAGTTTGACTAATTCCGCTGCCAGCCCAATCATTGCCGAAACGCCGATTGATGGCCTGTTACAAGTACGCCTCGGTTCGGAAGTTGTTTATATGACTGATGATGCGCGTTTTCTGGTTCAGGGTCGAGTGCTGGATCTCGACACGCGCGTGGATTTGACGGATCAGGCCAAGGCGGAACTACGGCGTGAGGCGATTGCCGATATACAGCATGAAAGTCTGATCAGCTTTGGCCCGGAAGACGCAGACCATGAGCTGATGGTATTTACCGACGTGGATTGCGGCTTCTGTCGCAAGCTTCATCATGAGATGGACCAGTACAACGAAGCAGGCATTCGTATCCACTATCTGGCCTTTCCGCGTGCCGGCGTTGGCTCTGAAACCTTCAACAAAATGCAGTCGGTTTGGTGTGCCGAAGATCCGAACGCAGCGATGGATATTGCGAAGGATGGCGACACCCCGCTGCCGATGAGCTGTGATTCACCGGTCATGGCCCAATATGAACTGGGTCAGAGTCTTGGTGTAACCGGTACTCCGGCACTGGTCACTCACAATGGCGATTTGATTCCGGGCTATGTACCGGCAGCCGACCTGCGTGCGCGTTTGGAGCTGCTGCAGGAGGCTGCAGACTAAATCGCGACTCGATTCCAATGATTCCGAAAACAGCGCTCGATTGGGCGCTGTTTTTTTGTCTGCAATTTTCTACGTAGCCTTGATTCAGCCGCTAGCAGTCGTTTGGCCGATCTTGCCTTGCCGTATAATTGGCTTATCATTTCAAGATCGGCATCGCGCCAATGAAATTCCTGCTCGGACGTGATGGGCTGCCTGCTTTTCGTCAACAAGCGCTGCAACAAAAACTGACCTCCGAACTGGGCCGTTCGATTGGTATTTCGACCCGC
>JBCCHH010000375.1:0-2655 GCA_039028855.1 Pseudomonadota bacterium
CGAACAGAGAATTCGTATTCGTTTGAAAGGCTTTGATCATCGCTTGATCGACCGCTCAACACAGGAAATTGTTGACACGGCCAAGCGTACCGGAGCCCAGGTTCGTGGACCGATTCCACTGCCCACGCGTAAAGAGCGTTATACCGTGCTGATTTCTCCGCACGTGAACAAGGACGCGCGTGATCAGTATGAGATTCGCACGCATAAACGACTGATGGATATCGTGGATCCGAACGACAAGACCGTGGATGCACTGATGAAACTCGATCTGGCTGCCGGTGTGGACGTCCAGATTAAGCTGTACTGATTTGTAGCGGTATTTTTAGGAATCACAGTTATGGCAATTGGAATTGTAGGACGCAAACGCGGAATGACTCGGGTGTTTATCGAAGATGGCACCTCGATTCCCGTCACCGTAGTCGAAGTGGATCCGAACCGGGTCACGCAGGTGCGTGATCAGGCGCGTGACGGCTATTCGGCTATTCAGGTTACGACCGGATCGCGTCGTTCGTCTTTAGTGAGTCAACCGTCTGCCGGGCACTTCCGTGCTGCCGGCGTCGAAGCCGGCGTTGGTCTGTGGGAATTCCGTATCGAACAAGCCGATGGTGAGGTGCCGGAAGTCGGTTCCGAGATCACCGTCGAGCGTTTCGAGAACGGTCAGAAAGTCGATGTGACGGGCACCAGCAAGGGTAAGGGCTTTGCCGGTGTGGTCAAGCGCCATAACTTCCGCATGCAGGACGCTACGCACGGTAACTCGCTGTCGCACAGAGCGCCGGGTTCGATCGGTCAGTGCCAGACGCCGGGCCGCGTCTTCAAGGGCAAGAAGATGGCCGGTCAGATGGGTAGTGAGCGCGTCACGACACAGAACCTTGAAGTGGTGCGCGTCGATGTCGAACGCAATTTACTGCTGATCCGCGGTGCCGTACCGGGTGCGCCGGGCGGTCATGTGCTGGTTCGTCCGTCGGTCAAGCGCCGCTGATAGATACGTTTTAGGAGCTATTCATCATGGAACTCGCAATTTCAGGCGGCAGCAGCAAGATCAAAGTCAACGAAGCCGTATTCGATCGTGACTTTTCCGAGCCGCTGGTACATCAGGTCGTGACCGCCTATCTGGCCGGTGCGCGTGCTGGTACCAAGGCGCAGAAAAATCGTTCGGCCGTGGCCGGTGGTGGCCGCAAGCCGTGGAAACAGAAGGGCACAGGTAATGCACGTGCCGGCACAATCCGCAGCCCGATCTGGCGCTCGGGTGGCGTGACTTTTGCCGCGTCGCCGCGCGATCATTCGCAGAAGGTCAATCGCAAGATGTATCGCGGTGCGATGGCGGCGATTTTGTCCGAGCTGGTGCGTCAGGATCGTCTGCTGGTGGTGGAAGAGTTCAAGATCAACGAGCCGCGCACGAAAGTGCTGGCTACCAAGCTGCAAGACATGGAGCTGGAAAAGGTGCTGATCGTCGACGCTGATCTCGACAGCAATCTGTTCCTGGCCAGCCGCAATCTGCCGCATGTGTATGTATTGACGGCCGATCAGATTGATCCGGTCAGTCTGGTGGGTGCGGAAAAGGTCGTTCTGACCACGGCGGCCATCAGCAAACTGCAGGAGTGGCTGGCATGAACAAGGAAAGAATGTACCAGCTGATTCGTATGCCGCACGTGTCGGAAAAAACCGCGCGTTTGCAGGCCGATTCGAATCAGTACGTGTTTGAAGTGGCGCGCGATGCCGACAAGGGCGAGATTCGTAAGGCGATCGAAGGCCTGTTCGATGTTCAGGTCGAAAACGTCAGCGTAGTGAACGTCAAAGGCAAGGCCAAGAACTTCAGAATGCGTTCGGGCCGCCAGCGTAGTTGGAAAAAAGCCTATGTGCGTCTGGCTCAGGGCCAGACGATTGAACAGTTGCAGGCCGAGTAGCGCTCGGATTGTTAGAGATTTAAGTACGGGATATCAGCATGGCCATTGTCAAGGCAAAACCGACATCACCGGGCCGACGCGGCAAAGTCAGCGTTCGTCACGAGCATCTTTGGAAAGGCAAGCCGCACGCGGCCCTGACCGAATCGAAGAGCAAAACCGGTGGGCGCAACAATCACGGCCGCATCACCGTGCGTCATCATGGTGGTGGCCACAAGCAGCACTATCGCCTGATTGATTTCAAGCGCGATAAAGACGGCGTCAAAGGTACGGTTGAGCGGATTGAATACGATCCGAACCGCAGCGCGCATATCGCGTTGATCAAATACACCGATGGCGATCGTCGCTACATCCTTGCGCCGCGTAATCTGCGCCAGGGTGATGTGATCATGAGCGGCTCAGAAGCGCCGATCAAGCCGGGTAATGCGATGCAGCTGCGTTCGATCCCGGTCGGTACGACCGTGCACAACATCGAAATGAAGCCCGGCAAGGGCGGCCAGATGGCACGTTCGGCCGGTGCTGCGGTGCAACTCGTTGCGCGTGAAGGCCGCTACGCCACGCTGCTGCTGCGTTCGGGCGAGATGCGCAAGATTCTAAGCGAGTGCCGGGCCACGATCGGCCAGGTCTCGAACAGCGAACACAACCTGGAAAAACTTGGCAAGGCCGGTGCGAGCCGCTGGCGCGGTGTACGTCCGACCGTTCGTGGTGTAGTGATGAATCCGGTCGATCACCCGCACGGCGGTGGTGAAGGCCG
>JBCCHH010000376.1:0-2649 GCA_039028855.1 Pseudomonadota bacterium
AACTGAGCTATTCCCGCAATCAGCCCATCATTTTATAAGTTGATTTCAATCTGTCAAGACTTACGAAACAAAAAATGCACATTGCATACGACAAATCTGTTGCTCGGTTAGAATCCACTGCCCCGGGCGCGATTACTCATGCGTCATTGGGCTGGCTATCTTGATTCAATCGGACCTTAATCGCTCAATGGCGCAGATGCAGAATCCTCAAATCAGCATTATCGTACCGACACTCAACGAGGCGGGCAATATCGGCCCGCTGCTTGATGCGCTGGACAAGTTGCCCGTATTGAAAGACCGATATGAAGTTGTCGTAGCCGATGATGCCTCAAGCGACGATACGGTGGCCGAAGCCAAAGCACGACAAATCGAGCAACCGGTGCGTGTACTGGAGCGTTCAGGACCGCGGGACTTGAGTGCCTCGGTGCTCGAAGCCGCGCGCCTGGCGCAGGGGCAATGGATCGTCGTGATGGATGCTGACGGCAGTCATCCGGTCGATGCCATTGCTGATCTTTTGCAGCCGCTTTTAAGCGGCAAGGCCGATGTCAGTATCGGCAGCCGTCACCTGCCGGATGGAGGTATCGACGACTGGCCAGGCTGGCGACGCTGGGTTTCGCGCACGGCATCGCTGCTGGCCTGGCCGTTTACGAGTATTTCCGACCCCATGTCGGGCTTGTTTGCGACGCGCCGAGAGCGGTTAGTGCAGCTACCCGTTAAGCGGGCCGGCTACAAGATTCTGCTTGAAGTGCTACTGCGCACAACGCCTGAGCCCAGCGTAGCCGAGGTGCCGTTCCGCTTTACTGATCGTACCGCCGGACAGTCCAAAATGACCGCAGCCGTACAGTGGATGTTTATGCGCAGGCTGGCCGCATTTGGTGGTGCGCATTCGGTCAAAGGCAAGGCCTGGCCGTTGTTTGTCATGCTGCTTTTATTTGTCGTGCTGGATGCCGGCCTTTTTGCCTGGTTCGACGCTACCGCAATCACCGCCAACTCGGCACAGATTGCAAGTTTTGCTAGTGCCAGCTTCGTTTTGTTGATGCTCTTTCTCGGTTGGTTCAAACCCGAACGAGTAGGTTTGGCACGACCGTTGGCGCGCTTCACGCTTGCCGCCCTGCTGATTCTCGTGTTGCGTGGTGGAGTATTCGGTCTACTGTTGCCGATTGGCTCGCTTGCCGCTCTGCTGGTCGCAAGCCTGTTCAGTAGCGCGCTTTTTTGGCTAGCCCTGCTGTTTTATGTGTTTCCGCAATGCTCAAACAGTCACCCTCGCCTGCGCTGGCATCTGGCGGCGCTGGCTCTGATTGCGGTTTCGCTATTGCTACGTGCACTTTATCTAGGGCAGGCAGAGTTGATTTTCGATGAGATGTATTACTGGACCTACAACCTCTATCCTGCCTTGTCTTATCTGGATCATCCACCGTTTACGGCCTGGCTGATTGCGATTGGTACCGCCATCGCGGGCGATAGCGTATTCGGTGTGCGTCTGTTGCACTGGCTGCTCGCACCGCTAGCACTCTGGCTGGCCTACTCCTATGGCAAAGCCATGGGCGGAAAAACGGTTGGCCTGTTTTGCGCTTTATTGATTGCGACCGTGCCCGCCTGGTTTGCCAGCGGTTTTCTGATGGTGACTGATGCGCCGCAGATGCTGGCCTGGCTAGCCGCCTTATACGGTTTCCAGCGCGCATTGATCGAGCAAAAAACCGACGGCTGGGTGATTGCCGCGCTGGCTATGGGCCTCGGGCTGCTGTCCAAATACACCATTGCCTTTCTGGTACCGGCCGTGCTGTTGTTTATCGTGATCAACTCGAAGCTGCACCACTGGCTATGGAACTGGCGTACCTGGCTGGCCGCTTTCGTCGCGCTGTTACTGTTCTCACCTGTGTTGATCTGGAATGCGCAAAACGAATGGGCTTCATTTGTTTTTCAAACCACGCGCAGGGTCGATGAAGAATCCAGCTTCAGCAGTCACTGGCTGATTGCGCATACGTTGATCATGCTGGTCCCACTAGCCGGCATTGCCGCGCTGTATGTTCTGGGGCCGATCCGTAAGTGGCTCGCGCCGGAACCGCAAAAGCGCCAGTTTATGTTGATCATGACACTGATACCGCTGGGTTTTCTGGCATTTTTTGGCGCGTTTACGCCTACCAAATTTCACTGGGTCATGCCGATCTGGCTCGGCGTTCTGCCAATGATTGCGATGACGATTGCCAGCATCGCCCTGCCCCAGGAGCAGGCGCATAAAGACCGCATGAAACCGTCGATATTGAAGCTGCTTCATCGACTGTGGCCCGTTGCCCTGCCTGCTACATTAATTGTTTTTGGTCTCGGCTTGCAGCATGTCACCCTGGGCCTGCCCGGCGTGCCGGGCAAAGAATATCGGCTTGGCTATCAGGGCTGGGCTGAAATTGCCGAAGTCGTGCATGAGCTGGAAGTACAGCTTGAGCGGCAAACCGGCCAACGTCCGATTGTCGCCGGCATGGCTAAATGGGGCGTGTCGGCAGCGCTGAGTTTTCACGATGTCGATGGCCGTACCGATAACATCACCGCTCGCAATCTGGTCGGTTTAAGCGGTTCGCAGTGGGAGCACTGGTTCGATCACACGCAATCGCCGGATCGCCCGGTGATTCTTGTACATCATGAACCCAAGCTGAT
>JBCCHH010000377.1:0-2645 GCA_039028855.1 Pseudomonadota bacterium
CGCCAGTCCTTGGCCAGTTCGACCGCTGCACGGGTTAAATGACCGGAGTGCTGTTCGAGTTTGCTTTCAAAGCGCTCGAACAGCGTAAACGCATCAGCTGTGGCGCCGGCAAAACCGGCAATGACTTCATTGCGATACAGCTTGCGTACCTTGCGCGCATTGGCCTTCATGACGGTGTTGCCGAGCGTGACCTGGCCGTCGCCGGCAATCACGACGTGATCGCCGCGCCGTACTGAAACGATGGTGGTGCCGTACATTTGGTCGCTGCGTGAGTGATCCATGGCGAATCCTAAAGGGTAGATTTGAATTGATAGTTCAGGATTCAGCAAATGGGGCCGCTTAGGCTCAGGCTCAAGCACAGCTTGGCGCTTGATTGCCTAGCTGATTGATTACAAAGTATTTATCGTAATTCGATTTTGGTCGCTTAGGGCACAGATCCGGCCTGACGATCACGCTAGAACTCGGCCATGCCGGCATGGCCTGGCTTATGAACTGCTGTTAGCGTCGACGACCGAGCAAGCCACCGAGCAGCCCGCGCGAAATTTCGCGACCAATAGCCGAACCGATCGAGCGCACGGTCGACTTGATGAACGCTTCGCCGGCCGACTGGCGGCGACTGCGCGGTTTTTTCGCTTTCTGTTTTGCTTTTTGAGCTGCTTCTTCCGCTGCCGCCTGCTGCTCGATCTTCTGTTGCTGTTCGGCTTCTTTAGCGGCCTGCTCCGCGCGTGCCGCCAGCATTTCATGGGCCGATTCACGGTCGATAGCCTGATCGTATTTACTGCCGACCGGGCTGCGTGAGAGTACCGCTGCGCGTTCTTCGGTGCTGATTACGCCCATGCGGCAACCGGGCGGGGCGATCAGCGTTTCATCGACCGGCTGCGGTACGGCATCATTGCCCAACATCGAGACCAGCGCCTCGCCGACGCCGAGTCGGGTAATCGTTTCGACCACATCGAGCTTTGGATTAGGCACGAAGGTTTCAGCCGCCGCGCGTACGGCTTTCTGATCGCGCGGCGTAAAGGCACGCAGCGCGTGTTGTACGCGATTGCCTAGCTGGCCAAGCACATCGTCGGGTACATCGTCGGGATTCTGCGTGCTGAAATACACGCCAACACCCTTCGAACGAATCAGCCGTACGACCTGCTCAACCCGTCGCAAGAGCGCGGGCGGGCAGTCGTCGAACAGCAGGTGCGCTTCGTCGAAAAAGAACACCAGTTTGGGTTTGTCCAGATCGCCGACTTCAGGAAGTTGTTCGAACAGTTCCGACAGCAGCCACAGAAGAAAACTTGAATACAGGCGCGGCTTGAGGATCAGCGACTCGGCGCTGAGGATATTGATCACGCCGCGACCGGATAAATCCTGACGCATTAAATCAGCCAGTTCCAGCGCGGGTTCGCCGAAAAACTCCGTGCCGCCATCGGCCTCGAGCCGGAGCAGTGCACGCTGAATCGCGCCGATACTGGCTGTGTTGACGAGTCCATACTGCGTGCTGATTTCCTTGCGGTTTTTCTGCACATGATTGAGCAATGCACGCAGATCGTCCAGGTCGAGCAGCAGCAGGCCCGATTCATCGGCCACGCGGAATACAACGTTCAGCACGCCTTCCTGGGTATCGTTGAGTTCGAGCATGCGGGCGAGCAGGGTCGGGCCGATTTCGGTCATGGTGGTGCGCACCGAATGGCCAAGCTTGCCCCATAAATCCCACAACACGACCGGGTTTGGCTGTTGACTGTAACCTTCGATACCGATCGTTTCCAGCCGCTCATCAATCTTCGGATGTGGTGTGCCGGCTGCGGCCAGTCCGGCGATATCGCCCTTGGCGTCTGCCACGAATACGGGTACGCCCATCTTCGAGAAGCCTTCGGCCATCAGCATCAGCGTGACGGTTTTGCCGGTGCCGGTCGCGCCGGCAATCAGGCCGTGACGGTTGGCGTATTCGCCGAGTAAATGGATTTGTTCAGCGCCTTTGCCGATCAGAATGGTGTTGTTTTGCAAAATGCTTGACCTTCGATTGAATGATGGTGCCTGGGGTCTGCTATTTTAGCGGCTTAATAGGTAGAGTCTAAACATCCATGGCGCTGATTACGATTGATAAATTGTACGACCTGACGCTGGCCCAACTTGTACGCATGAAACTGGAGTCGGAAAACATTCCCGTTCATCTGGGTTCGGAAGGCTTTGCTTCGCTATTCGGTGTACAGAGCAGCTACAGTTCGGTACGCGTGCAGGTGCCGGCCGAGTATGAGAACAGAGCGCGCCGTATTCTCGCTGCGCTGTATGACGATCTGGGCGAGCGCACGCCTTCAGCAGACGAAAAGACTTAGCCGCCGCTGGATTTGCGCGCCCGCGGATGAGTGCGGTCGTAGACCTCGGCCAGATGCTGGAAATCGAGATGGGTGTAGATTTGCGTGGTTGATAAATTGGCGTGGCCGAGCAGTTCCTGCACGGCGCGTAAATCACCGGACGATTCGAGAATATGCGAAGCGAACGAATGGCGCAGTTGATGCGGATGCACCGATTGGTCCATACCTTGCTGGCGTGCCCGCAGATCGAAGCGTTTTTGAATCGCGCGCACGGTCATCGGCGAGTTTTTTAACGTTGTGAAGACCCGTGACGAAGCCTCGCCGGGCAGTTGATTTTGGTGC
>JBCCHH010000378.1:0-2629 GCA_039028855.1 Pseudomonadota bacterium
CTAGGAATTCGCCCGGGCGGATCAACGAATCCGCATCCCCGTCGTCCTCCCGCCGGAATAAACAAACTTCATCCACGCCGATATGACCGTAGCCGAGTTTCAGGACAGCATGCGCGAGCGCGGTGAATCGATGCTGGGTACTTTTGTGCGTGCCTGGAGTATTTCGGTTGCGCTGCAGGGCCAGCCGTCGAGCCAGCCGCAGCCCAATTTGTTTGCACTTCTGTTTGCCGAAGACCGCCAGCGTGCGCTCAAGGAAATGATGGCCGAACAACTGGCCAACCCCGAGCAACTCGAATTATTGTTAAACCCCGAACAGGGTTCGACCCTGATCACCGGTCGCAATGGCAAGGCCTTGGACGTGATGGAACGGCAAATCGCGGCGGGTGACCGAAGTATGGCGATTTTCTACGGCGCCGGCCATATGCCCGATTTCCACGAACGGCTCGTCAGCGACTACGGCTTCGAGCAACAGGCAATTGAATGGGTCGATGCCTGGCAGTTTGATTGAATCCGGCTGCCGTCATTGAAGCGTGCCAGCCTGAATTGACCACAATCCAAGCAACGGGAAATCGCGATGCAGGAAGATCTGGAACCGGCTACGCCCACTGATCATTCCGGCGTGGGCATTAACGGCCTGTCGCTGATAGCAATCGGGATTTCGATTGCAGCACTGTTGATCTCGGTGATGGAAGTGCTGGCCGTTAAAGATGAGCAACGTGCGCAAGTATGGCCGTATCTGGAAGTGTCGGAATCGTATTCGGCCGACGGCTTTCAGCTGTATTTGAGCAACAAGGGGGTCGGGCCGGCGCGTGTGCGAAGCGCGGTCATGCGGCTCGATGGAGAAGTTATTACCGATCTCAATGCAGCAATCCTGGAAACCCTCGGCGAAGCCGATGCCTTTGGCTATGATTTGTATCGTTCGAGCGATCCGGCACCGGGCGTGATGAGCCCGGATGAACGTATCGTCCTGTTTGGCGTGCCTTGGGAAGAACGTACGCGCAAGCTGACGCAGGCTTGGAGCGGCCGAGTCGGAATCGAAGTGTGCTATTGCTCGGTATACGACGATTGCTGGATGGCGCGTCTCGGCAATAGTGACCCGGATGTAGTGCGTGAATGCTCAGCGCCTGATGCATAAACTCAGAATATAGAGGCTCTTCGCTCGCATAATGCGTGATCGCATTCCATTCAATCACTCGATCTTGAACAGCCGCTATTTCACGTAGGAATTTTGATCGAACTGGCCTTGAGCCGGTTTTCGTGGCAGTTTATGATGTCAGGCTGGTTTCGTTCTTTTAATTACCAAAGGACTTCTGTGTCGATGAATTCACGCCTTTTTTGTTTCTCGAAATTCCCACTGCTTATATTCGCTATTTTACTGCTGTTCTTCCTGGCCGCCTGTTCGCCGTCGGCCGAGGAAACAGTTGAATCGGAGGTACAAGCCGATACTGAAGTCGATGTACGCGTAGCCGTTGAGCCGGTGCTGTCTTCCATCTGGAGCTATCCGCAAACAGAAACCGTTGATGTAGTCGATGATTACCACGGTGAAATGGTGGCCGATCCGTATCGCTGGCTTGAAGATGACGTGCGTGAATCGGAGGATGTAGCGGCCTGGGTCACGGCTCAAAATGAGGTGACCGACGGCTATCTGAACGAGCTCGACATGCGCCCATATTTTACTGAACGCCTTGGCGAATTATGGAATTATGAGCGTGTCGGGCTACCGGTCAAGCGCGGTGATTTGTACTTTTTCAGCCGCAATAACGGCTTGCAGAATCAGTCGGTGCTGTACGTTCAGGAAGGTCTCGACGGCCTGCCGCGCGTGCTGATTGACCCGAACGAATGGTCTGAAGACGGCACCATCAGCCTGGCCCAGTGGGTGCCCGGGCCGGAGGGTAAATACCTGGCCTATGGCATTCAGGACGGCGGTTCGGACTGGCGCACCTGGCGCATTCTGGACGTGGCCACGGGTGAGTTGCTCGAAGACGAATTGAACTGGCTCAAGTTCACCTCAGTGGCCTGGGATGAAGCCGGCGAAGGTTTCTATTACAGCCGTTATCCTGCGCCTGAGACTGAAGATAAATTTCAGTCGCTGAACCTGAATCAAAAGGTGTTTTATCACGCGCTCGGCAGCAGTCAGGACGACAATGTGTTGATCTACGAGCGCCCGGATCAGCCCGAATGGGGCTTCTTTTCGAGCGTGAGCGATGACGGTCGGTTTCTTGTGATTACGATGTTTGTCGGTACCGACAACCGCTATCAGGTGGCATATAAAGACCTGACCGTTGAAGACTCAGATGTACAGATGCTGATCGAAGGCTTTGAGCACGACTACACCTTTGTCGCTAATCAGCAGCGAACGTTTTACTTTTACAGCAACGACGGCGCGCCAAAGTATCAACTGATCTCGATTGATCTGGATAATCCGACCGAGCGCAAGGTGATCATTGCCGAAAGCGAACACGCCATGCAGGGCGTTGGCAGAATCGCCGATCATTTCATCGCCAGCTACTTGGCCGATGCGAAAAGCCAGGCGCAGGTATTTGATCTGCAGGGCGAGGTGGTGCGTGAAGTCGAGTTGCCAGGTATCGGCTCAGCGGTCGGTTTCAGCGGCAATTCAGACGAGAGTGAA
>JBCCHH010000379.1:0-2628 GCA_039028855.1 Pseudomonadota bacterium
ATCAATCCCACGATTAACAGCAGTACGACGGCACCGACGGTGGCACTGACCAGTGCGGGTACGAAACCACTGCCGATGGCAATGTCGAGTACACCGAACAACCAGCTACCGATGAATGCACCGACTATGCCGACCACGATGTTGATCAGAATGCCGCTGCCGCCGCCTTTTACGATCAAGCCAGCCAGCCATCCGGCTAGGCCGCCAATAATCAGTGTAACGATAATACCTTCCATTGGAGACTCCCTATTTCTATCAAGTCCCCTGATTCTAAACCCTTGTCAGGTGCAATGCGAACACTTTTTTTGATCCGCCATGCGCAGGGCAGTCTGGGTACTGATGACTATGATCGGCTTTCCGCGACTGGCCTGCAGCAGGCCGGAATTCTGCGCCAGCACCTGCAGTATGTGCATAAGGGCCAATGCGACATCCTGCGCGGCGATTTACGCCGGCATCGGCAAACTGCCGAAGCCATTGCGGATTCGGCCCCGATCAAGATCGATGCCGATTTGAACGAATATCGCGTCGATGGGCTGCTGGCTGCGGCCTTTGCCGATCCCGAGCGGCTTGATATTCGCGCGCCCGGCAGAGAGGCACTGGCCGATCCGAAAGCGTATCTGGATACCTTCCTGGCACTGTTTCCTGAAGTGCTCGCTGCGTGGCAGGAAAGACGGCTGGAATGCTTGCTGAATGGCCAGTGGCAGGCATTTCATGCACGGGTCAGGTCGGCTGCGCAGCGCTTGCAGGCAAATATGCAAACGGCTGAAACTGTGCTGGCTGTCACTTCGGCCGGCGTCATCAGTACGATGGTGGCCGATTTGCTTGGGCACGATCTGGCCTGGCAGCGCAAGCTCAATGTAGCGTTGTACAATGCTTCGATTACCGAACTGGCGCTGGATGATCACGGTCAGTGGCAGTTGAAGCGATTGAACTGTATTGCGCATTTGCCGCAAACCGAGTTGCGCACGCTCGCCTGATAATTGATCGGCTAGGAACGGAACCAAATTGCAAACAAAAAGACCAAAAATCAACCCAACAGGCGCTACTACATGACCGAATCTCCTGTAACCATAGTTACCGGCTCCAGCCGCGGCATTGGCCGCTCGGCTGCTGAGCTACTGGCCTCGCGCGGCCATCGCATCGTAGTTTCGAGCCGAAATCAGGATAGCTGTGAGCAGGTTGCGGCCGGCATTCGCGATGCAGGCGGGCAGGCCGTTGCCATTGCCTGCCATGTGGGTCATGAAGAGCAATTGGCCGGCTTGATTGAGAAAACCGTTGAAGCGTTTGGCCAGCTGAATCACCTTGTACTCAACGCGGCCAGTAATCCGGTCTATGGGCCAAGTGAGCATGTCGACCGTCAAGCCTTCGATGTCATCATGCACAACAATGTGTTCAGCGGCATGCGCCTGAGCCATCTGGCGCGGGCGCATCTGGCAGAACAAACGCGATTGTCATCACATTCGTCGGTCGTATTCGTTTCTTCGATTGCTGGCCTGCTTGGTAACACCGTGATCGGTGCGTATGGTGTTTCGAAAGCGGCCGAAAATCAGCTCGTGCGTAATCTGGCGCTCGAATTCGGCGGCGATGGCATCCGCGTCAATGGCGTAGCTCCGGGTCTGATCCGTACCGATTTTTCCAAGGCGCTGCTGGCCGATGAGCGCGCAGTCAAGCATTTTGAGAATACGACGCCGCTGGGCCGCATCGGCGAGCCTGAGGATATCGCACGTGTGATTGCCTTTTTGACCGGGCCTGACTCGGCCTGGCTCAGCGGGCAGGTGCTGACCGCCGATGGCGGTATCACGGTCACGGGTGGGTTTTGAAATTGACTCGCCTGCACACGACGCTTTTGCTTTGTATTGGCCTGATTGCGTCAGCGCAATCAGGCCTGACCAAGGCTCAGGTGTATCGCTATGTCGATGAAAACGGCATTATCGTGTTGACCAATATCACACCGGATAAAACCCGCTATGACGTCGAGAATGTAGGTTGCTACGGTACCTGCGTGAAGGGTGTGGATTGGCACAGTACGCCGCTCAAACGTGAGCCCTATCGCGACGAAATTCTTGCCGCAGCCGAGATTTATGATGTCGATGCCGCATTGGTGCGCGCGATCATGCATGCAGAATCCTGGTTCAATCATGAAGCCGTATCGCATGCCGGTGCTGAAGGTCTGATGCAACTGATGCCGGCCACGCAAACCCGTTTTGGGGTCGAAGATGCTTTTGAGCCGCTGGAAAATATCACCGGCGGCGTGGCCTATCTGGCCGAGTTACTGGAGACGTTCGATAACGATTGGGAGTTGGCGGCCGCCGCCTATAACGCCGGCGAGGGCGCAGTCAAACGGCATGACGGCATCCCACCGTTCGAGGAAACGCGCGAATACGTCAGGCGCTTGCGAATTCTCTACCCGCGCTATCGGTCGTGATCGAGCACAGGCGATTGATCCATTTCATTCACCGTTCGCCCGAGTATGCGCATGATCACCACGAGTACTACGGCCGCGCTCGGCAGGCACACCCACCAGGGTACGCCGAAGCCGGTCGGAATCGCGCCCAGAAGTAGTGCTGCACCGCCGGCCAGCAGCGCATAGGGAAGCTGCGTGCGTACGTGCTCGATGTGGTCGCACTG
>JBCCHH010000380.1:0-2620 GCA_039028855.1 Pseudomonadota bacterium
CTTCTCTCCTCGCGCCTTGATTGGCACGGATTCAGTCACCACAGCAGCCATGCAAACTTAAATTGACAAATGACTATTTTGGCTCGTGCTTAAGCGCGCGATGGCCGATATCGTCGCGGCAATACGCATCCTCAAACGTAATCGTCTGCACATACCGATAGGCCTCCGTCTGTGCAGCGCGGATGCTATCGCCGAGTGCGGTTACGCACAGCACGCGCCCACCGCTGGTCGTCCACTGACCGTCTTCATACCGAGTGCCGGCATGAAAGACCTTGATCGAATCCGGCAGCGCCTGCTCCAAGCCGTGAATCGTGTCGCCCTTGCCGTAGCCTTCCGGATAACCGCCGGCGGCCAGCACCACGCCGAGTGCGGCGCGGTCGTCCCAGTCGAGCTCAACCTGATCGAGCCGACCGTCAAGCGTGTCGAGCAGCACCTGAGCAAGGTCGGATTTCAGACGCATCAGCACGGGTTGGGTTTCGGGGTCGCCGAAGCGGACGTTGAATTCGAGTACGCGCGGACCGGTCGGCGTCATCATCAAACCGGCGTAGAGAAAGCCTGTGAACGAATGCCCGTCGGCGACCATGCCGGCGGCGGTTGGGCGCATGATGTCATCGACAATCTGCTGTTCCAGCGCAGACGTGATCACGGGTGCCGGCGAGCAGGCGCCCATGCCGCCGGTGTTTGGACCCTGATCGCCATTATCACGCTGCTTGTGATCCTGGCTCGTCGCCAGCGGCAGCACGGTCTCGCCGTCGACAATCGCAATAAAACTGGCTTCCTCGCCAATCAGGAATTCCTCGATCACCACGCGATGGCCGGCCTCGCCGAAGGCCTGGCCAGACAGCATGTCCTGTAATATGCGTTCGACCGTTTCCCGGTCTTCGGCAATCACCACGCCCTTGCCGGCGGCCAGGCCATCGGCCTTGAGCACCAAGGGCAGGTTGTGATCCTCAGCAAAATCCAGCCCGGCTTCAACGGTTTCAACCACCGTCCATTCCGCGGTCGGGATACGATGGCGGGTCAGAAAGTCCTTGGCAAAGGCTTTCGACGATTCGAGTTGTGCCGCCGCCGCACTCGGGCCAAAGCACTTCAGCCCGGCCGCCTGAAAGCGATCAACCGCACCCGCCGCCAGCGGCGCTTCAGGGCCGACCACGGTTAGCTCGATCGATTCGGCTTGCGCAAACTGAAGCAGCGCGTCGATATCGTCAGCAGCAATCTCGATATTCGCCACGCCCGGCTCCACCGCCGTGCCGCCGTTGCCCGGTGCAACAAACACCTGCTCGACCGAGGCCGACTGGGCCAGCTTCCAGGCCAGTGCATGCTCGCGACCACCGTTGCCAATGACCAGTACCTGCATCGCTACGACTCGCTCCCATGGCCAATTTTCAGCCGCGCAATGCGCCGCTTGCCGACCTTGATAATGCCTTCGAAGCCTTTCGGCAATGTGTGGCTGCGGTCGGTGATTTTTTCACCATCGATCCAGACGCAGTTCTGTTTCATCAGCCGAAACGCTTCGGAATTAGACGCGCTCAAACCGGCTGCCGTCATGGCGGCTGCAACGCCGATGCCTTCATCCGGGCATGCAACAGGGGCATCGGGAATGTCTTCGGGCAATTCACCCTGGCTGAAGCGGGCGATAAACGCAGAGCGCGCCTTTTCACCTGAGCCCGCACCATGAAAGCGGTCGACAATCTCCACGCCCAGCTCGAATTTCACGTCGCGCGGATTGCGTCCTTCGGCAACCGCTTGCTTCAACTGTTCCAACTCGGCCGTCGGGCGAAAACTCAACAATTCGAAATAGCGCCACATCAGCTCATCCGAAATGCTCATGAGCTTGCCGAACATGTCGTCGGCCGGCTCGTTGATGCCGATGTAGTTGTCGAGCGATTTCGACATCTTCTGCACGCCGTCGGTCCCTTCGAGCAGCGGCCAGGTGATGATGACCTGCGGCGGCTGGTTTTCCTGGGCCTGCAGCTGCCGACCGACCAGCAGATTGAACTTCTGGTCGGTGCCGCCCATCTCAATATCGGCCTTAAGCGCAACCGAGTCATAGCCCTGCACCAGCGGATACAGAAACTCGTGGATCGAAATCGGTTGACCGCCCCGGTAGCGTTTCTCGAAGTCGTCGCGTTCCAGCATGCGCGCCACAGTATGTCGCGCCGACAGCTTGACCATATCAGCAGCAGACATGTCACCGAACCACTCGCCGTTGAAGCGCACTTCGGTTTTATCGCGATCGAGCACCTTGAACACCTGCTCGGCGTAGGTCTCGGCATTTTCGGCAATCTGTGCATCACTAAGCGGTTTGCGCGTAACGTTCTTGCCGGTCGGATCGCCGATTTTGCCGGTAAAATCACCGATCAGGAAAATCACCTGATGGCCGGCGTCTTGAAACCGGCGCATAGCGTTCAAAATGACGGTATGGCCTAAATGCAGATCGGGTGCGGTCGGGTCGAAGCCGACTTTCACGCGCAGCGGCTGGCCGGTCTTCCGACTGTTTTCGAGCCGCTCAGCCAGTTGTTCCGACTGAATAATTTCGGCCGCGCCGCGGGTCAATTCGGCCAGCATCGAATGCGATTGTTCCATGGTATTTCGTAGCTTTTCGAGCGTGCGTTGCAAG
>JBCCHH010000381.1:0-2610 GCA_039028855.1 Pseudomonadota bacterium
CCGGGTATTAGCGCCTTTCGGGATATTCTATACTTCATTGCCTCGAGTTGCCGACGGTGAACAACCCTTCCTGCACATATCGGCGTCATTTCCTGACACTTCGCCAAGATTGATTTCCGACGACCCTAGCGAAGACTTCATACTTATTCCGTCAGTCCAATATACATCAGCATTATACTCTCAGTTTCATTCTTATCAACCGTATCGTGAAATACTGGATTCGCTCGACCCGGCACGTCTGGTCGATCTGTATTTCGAGTATCAGCCTGCATTCGAGCAGGCCTGGATCGATTTGGGCATGGTCGATACGGATTTTCAGTCGCGCCTGATTGAAGTCATTGATCATCTGTTGGCGTTCGAACCACCGGAACAGGTGCCGCAATTGATCCGTCCCGAGGTGTTGTACGAATTTTCCGACCCGGCGCTGGAACAGGCTTCCTGGGGTCATAAACTGCTGATGCGAATCGGACCGGAGCATTCCAATGCGGTCCAGCAGAAGCTGGCGGCCGTTCGGGCTGAACTGTTGAATGGGGCAGAAAATACCGCGCCTTGAATTTGTCGTATACCTGTCGACTGCTTATGCAAGGCATAATGCAGCAAAATATTCGCTGGAGAAACGCTGATGGATCGACTGCGTGTAAGGGTACCGGCCATATTGCTGGCAGTTTCGATGCTATTGACCGGTTGTGCGACCAGTCCGTTCGTGGAGCTGGATGCGGGGGTAGATCCAATCGGGCCGGCCGATGCCCTGTCGAATCCAGCTCAAGCGGGTCGCCAAGTGATCTGGGGCGGGGAAATCGTTGCGGTGTACAACCTTGAAGGCTTTACCGAGTTGGAGATCGTGGCGCGTCCGCTCGACGGTGCTGATCGGCCAAAACGTCAGGCCGAAGGCGGTGTGCGCTTTATTATTCGTCAAGCTGGTTTTCTGGAGCCGCTGACGTATGCACCCGGCCGTTTCGTTACCGCGCTGGGTACGTTTGACGGTGTAGAAATGCGCGATGTCGGTCAATTTACAACCGATCAGCCCGTACTGAACAGTCGCCAGATCGAACTCTGGCCTGTGGTCGAGCAGAGCCCATTCGACAACATCAGTGTTGGTGTGGGCGTGCAATTGTAAAGCTAGTCTGCATGTTGCGCCAGCGCCCATTCAACATGCTCGCGTACGATCGATGACGGGTGATCGATTCGCGCCTGCAGCGCCTGAATCACCGCGTTGGAGGTCGGCGCGTTGCCCAGACCCACCGCCAGATTGCGCAGCCAGCGCTCGTGCCCGATGCGCCGGATGGCGGTGCCGGCGGTTTTTTCCTGAAATGTCGCTTCATCCCAGCCAAACAGTTCGACCAGCTCGCCCGAATCCAGGTGTTCGCGCGGCGTAAAGTCGTCCTCGCCGGTAAATTGCGCATAGCGATTCCAGGGGCAGACCATCTGGCAATCGTCGCAGCCGTAGACGCGGTTGCCGATCGCATTGCGAAACTCGATCGGAATCGCGCCTTTGTGTTCGATCGTCAGATACGAAATACAGCGCCGGGCGTCCAGTTGATACGGCGCGGTAATCGCCTGGGTCGGACAGATGTCAATGCACTTTCGGCAGGAGCCGCAGTGGTCGGTCACGGCCCGGTCCGCCGGCAGTTCCAGATCGGTGTAGATCACGCCGAGAAAAAACCAGCTACCGGCGCTGCGATTGAGCAGGTTGGTGTGTTTGCCGATCCAGCCCAGGCCGGCCTTGGCCGCGAGCGGTTTTTCCATGACCGGCGCCGAATCGGTAAACACGCGATAACCGAACGGCCCGATGGCCTGTTCAATGTTGCTGGCCAGCTTCTGCAGGCGTGATCGCAGCACCTTGTGGTAATCGCGCCCGATCGCATAACGCGAGATGCAGGCGCGTTCGGGCTGTTCAAGCAGTTGTTCGACCGGCGTCGCGTTGGCCGGCAGATAGTCCATGCGCGCGACGATGACCGAACGGGTGCCGGGTACCAGTTGATCCGGCCGCGTGCGTTTCGATCCATGTCGGGCCATCCAGTCCATATCGCCGTGCTGGCCTTCAGACAGCCAGGCGTTGAGCCGCTGCTCGGCCTGGCCAAGCTCGATATCGCTGATGCCGATCTGCTGAAAGCCGAGTTCCGCACCCCAGTCACTAATCCGCTCGACCAGCGCCGAACAATCGGGTCGGTGACGTGCGGATACGTCTTTATAATCGTTGGGATGCGACATGATCTGAAATTATATCGAGCTGAACAGGTGCGTGAACTGGATCGTCTGTGCATTGAGCGACACGGCATCGCCGGTTACGAACTGATGCAGCGCGCCGGTCTGGCCCTGTTCAAGCGGCTGATGTCGCGCTACCCGGACGCGCGTTCGCTCATCGTGTGTTGCGGCGCCGGCAATAACGGTGGCGATGGCTATGTTATCGCCCGACTGGCCCGCCAGCAGGGCATGATTGTGCGACTGATCGCGCTGAGCGATCCGAGCCATCTGCGTGGCGATGCGGCGCAGGCGGCCCGGGATTTCCTCGCCGACGGTGGTGAAGTGCTGGATACTGCTGCCGATCTTACTGACTGCGACCTGATTGTCGATGCGCTGCTGGGTACGGGCCTGGATCGTGAAGTGCAG
>JBCCHH010000382.1:0-2586 GCA_039028855.1 Pseudomonadota bacterium
CTGCTTTAATTTGGGCAGGTATGAATTTCCGGGCTTCAAAGTCTCGTAGTGTTGTTGTCATCCGGAAGGGTAAGCTTGTGGATGAGTCACCGTTTTCAATAAAGGGTGAAAAAATTCCATCGATCCAAGACCGTCCAGTTCGCTTTCTAGGCAGGCAGATTTCATCGACTTTGAATGATTCTGAGATGTTAGGCTCAGTATCGAGACCATTATGGCGGTATTCGAGATGGACGAAATTCTGCACGCACTGCGCAGCCGCATCGTCGGTTTGAACTGCGGTCGTTGGGATTATATTTTCAGTTATATCAAGCGTTTCAAGAATCATCCTGACAAAGTACTTCCAGATCGTGAGCAGGTAACCATGACCGTACCGTTCCTGCGCGCGTACTCGCAACTGCTGATCAAAACCTGCCACCGACGCGGCGCATTCGCGATGGGCGGCATGGCCGCGCAGATTCCGATCAAGGGTGACGAAGCGGCCAATGAAGCGGCCATGCAGAAGGTGCGCGCCGATAAAAAGCGTGAGGCCAGCGAAGGTCACGATGGCACCTGGGTTGCGCATCCGGGCCTGATTCCGCTTGCGCGTGAAATCTTCGACGAATATCTGCATGGTCCGAACCAGCTCGGCAAGGCACGGCGCGATGTTCAGGTCAGCGCAGCCGATCTGATCGAGCCGGCCCGGGGCACGATTACTGAGGCCGGCGTGCGCGGCAATATCACGGTTGCGATCCGCTATCTGGCGGCCTGGCTCGGTGGTTTGGGCTGTGTGCCGATCCATCACCTGATGGAAGATGCGGCCACCGCTGAAATCGCGCGCGCGCAGCTCTGGCAATGGATTCGTCACCCGACAGGCCAGCTTGATGACGGTCGCGATATCGATCTGAATCTGGTGCGCGAATGGCAGCGGCAGTCACTGGACGACATCAAAGCCGAAGTCGGCGACGATGCCTTCGCTGCCGGCAAATTTGCTCAAGCCGCTGAGCTGCTGGATCAGATCACCGCCAGCGACGAGTTCGTTGAATTTATCACCTTGCCTGCTTACCGGCAGTTGAGTTAAGGGGCATTGCCGAGGCCGAATCAGCCAAGCAATGTCGAAATCCAGGAGAGCCCAACATGAATGAAGCCAATAACGTCAGTCAGATTATTCAGATGGAACGCGAATGGACCGAAAGTCCACGCTGGCAGGGAGTTGAGCGCGCGTATGATGCAGCCGAAGTGTTGCGCCTGCGCGGTTCACTTACGATCGAGCACACGCTGGCCCGACACGGTGCTGAAAAACTGTGGCGTCTGATGCACGAGCAGCCCTATGTGAATGCGCTGGGCGCATTGACCGGCAACCAGGCCATGCAGCAGGTGCGGGCCGGGCTGCAGGCGATCTATCTGTCTGGTTGGCAGGTTGCGGCCGATGCGAATAACGCCGGTCAGATGTATCCTGATCAGTCGCTGTATCCGGTCAGCTCGGTGCCAGAGGTGGTACAGAAAATCAACAACACACTGCTGCGTGCCGATCAGATTCAGCACTCGGAAGAAAGCGGCGATATCGACTGGTTTGCGCCGATTGTGGCCGATGCCGAAGCGGGTTTCGGTGGTGTGCTGAATGCGCATGAACTCATGAAAGCCATGATTGCGGCCGGTGCTGCGGGTGTGCATTTTGAAGACCAGCTTGCTTCGGCCAAGAAATGCGGCCATATGGGCGGTAAAGTACTGGTGCCGACCTCAGAAGCCGTGCAGAAGCTAATCGCAGCGCGTCTGGCCGCCGATATCTGCGATGTGCCGACGATTATCGTGGCGCGTACCGACGCTATGGGTGCGAATCTGCTGACTTCGGATGTCGATCCGCGCGATCATGAGTTCGCTACCGGCGAACGCACCGTCGAAGGCTTCTATCAGGTCAAGGCTGGCCTGGAGCAAGCCATCTCGCGCGGTCTGGCCTATGCGCCATATGCCGATCTGGTCTGGTGCGAGACGTCAACGCCGAACCTGGATGAGGCCAAGCAGTTCGCTGAAGCCATTCGCGCCAAGTATCCGAACAAGATGCTAGCCTATAACTGCTCGCCCTCGTTCAACTGGAAGAAGAACCTGTCGGAAACCGACATCACGCGCTTCCAGAACGAACTCGGTGCGATGGGCTACAAATTCCAGTTCATCACCTTGGCCGGATTCCACGCGCTCAACTTCAGCATGTTCAACCTCGCGCGCGGCTACAAGGCACGTCAGATGGAGGCCTATGTCGAACTGCAGGAGGCCGAATTTTCCGCCGAGGACGTTGGCTATACCGCCACACGCCATCAGCGAGAGGTAGGTACCGGCTACTTCGATCAACTGACCCAGGCGATTTCGGGCAACCAGTCCTCACTGTCTGCGTTGTCAGGGTCAACCGAAGAAGAGCAGTTTCAGGAAGCAGGTTAATTAACAGGACCTGACAATGCTTCGATCGAAAACGGGCCACTCACAGGCCCGTTTTCTTTTTGGGCAGTCAGGAAATTGATCAGCGTCAGGTTTTGACTTGCGTCTTGAAAATCAACACGCTTGAATTGTTGTAGAGTCGTAGCGATATATGGAATTCATGGCGTACCTGACCATTGC
>JBCCHH010000383.1:0-2581 GCA_039028855.1 Pseudomonadota bacterium
GGCTGGCGTGAATTTGTGCGTGGTATTTACTGGTTCAAGATGCCGGAATACGCCAGCGAGAACTATTTCAATCACCAGGCCGATCTACCTAAGTGGTACTGGACCGGCAAGACCGATATGCGCTGCCTATCTCATACCATCGAAATCACGCGCAAACATGCCTACGCGCACCACATCCAACGGTTAATGGTGACGGGCAACTTCGCGCTGTTGCTCGGAGTAGCGCCTCAGCAGATCTGTGACTGGTACCTGGCTGTCTATGCCGATGCCTTCGACTGGGTTGAATTGCCGAACACGCTGGGCATGGTCATGCACGCCGATGGCGGCCTGCTCGGTTCCAAGCCCTATGCGGCCAGCGGTAAATACATCCAGCGCATGGGCGACTACTGCAAGCACTGCAGGTACAAGGTACAAACGAGAACTGACGAGGATAGCTGTCCGTTCAATGCGCTGTATTGGGATTTCCTGATTCGGCATCGAGATCAACTGGAACATAACCCGCGTATGAAGATGATGTATCGAAACGTGGATCGTTTATCTGAAGAAGATCGGGATCGGGTAGTGGCGCGGGCAGCCTGGATTAAAAAGAATGTTGATTGTATTTAACCGCTCGGTGCGGCGGTCGAAGCCATCGCTTAGAAACGCTAGACGGCTTATCGCGCTGATTCGGTATTAACAATCACGCTCTCGGAACAGGCCAAACCGTAAAAAAATCGTTAAGCCTGATTGACTTGTGCGAGAGAAGCAATAATTCTTATGCCATAAAATTCCCGGGTTTTTGTATCGAAAACCGTTAAGCGACCGATAGTTACCTGCTTTAAACGATGATAAATCTAGCTAATACCTGAAAAATCCAATTTGTAATTGCAATAAAACCTGTGGTATCAACACAGTCCGATTACCGAAATCGTCTGCAAGAAGTTTGCAAACCTGCCGGTCTAGTCGGACAAGCACGGGATTTTCGTGCGCATTCCGGAAGTATTCCGGGCTTAACTTTATTTAACTGAAAGCTGTTGGAGGCTATACCAATGAAGAAGACTCAACTTGTAACTGCTATGGGTGCCGTTGCCGGCGCTACGTTCGCTCTCAGTGCTGTGGCTGCTGATGAAACCGCAAATCCGTTCCAGGCCGATGAGCTGAACGCAGGCTTCACCGCTCAAGCTGCTTTCGGCGATGGCGACGATAAAGAAGGTTCTTGTGGCGAAGGCTCTTGTGGTGAAGACAAAGACAAAGAGAAAGACAAGGACAAAGAAGGTGAAGACGAGGAAGGTTCCTGTGGCGAAGGCTCTTGTGGTGAGGGCGACGACGAGGAAGGTTCTTGTGGTGAAGGCTCATGCGGCGAGGGTTCTTGCGGCGAGGCCTGATTGGACATTTGTCTGAGACTGGAATAAAGAAATGAGTACCGCAAGCAAGCTGAAAGGCGCGGGACTCGGCCTACGGCGGGCCCTGCTGGGCCCGCTGGAGGATGCCTGGAACGACGATGCCTCGTCGCTCGACGTTTTGGGTTTTATGGAAGTGGCACCGGAAAACTGGATCGGCGTTGGCGGCATTCGCGGCCGCAAATTTCGTCAGTGGACCGAACGCATGCCGTTTGTGTGCCATGGTCTTTCACTGTCGCTTGGTGCACCAGAGCCGCTCGACGAAACCTTTTTACATCGGCTGCGTCGTTTTTTAGACCAGCACTCTATTGAGACCTATTCCGAACACTTGAGCTACTGCTCGGAGTACGGGCATTTGTATGATCTGATGCCGATTCCATTCACCGCCGAGGCGGTGGACTGGGTAGCCGGCCGTATTCGCCAGACTCAGGATTTGCTCGGCCGCCGCATTGCGGTAGAGAACATTTCCTACTATGCAACCATTACCAATGAGCTTAGCGAACTCGAGTTCATCAACGCCGTGCTCGAGCAGGCCGACTGTCATCTGTTGCTGGACGTGAATAATATCTACGTCAACAGCATTAATCATGGTTACGACCCGATCGAATTCCTGAACGGTCTGCCGGTCGAGCGCGTCGCCTATCTGCACATCGCCGGGCATACGCATGAGGCCGACGACCTGATTATCGATACGCACGGTGCCGATGTCATTGAACCGGTCTGGGATCTGCTTGATCTGGCCTATGCGCGGCTCGGCCCGATGCCGACCTTGCTTGAGCGCGATTTCAATTTTCCGGCACTGCCTGTGCTGCTCGATGAAGTGCGGGTGATCGATGACAGGCAAAAAGCATTGAATGCGGCAACCAGCCGCAATACCGCCGCGCAGCATGCCAGCGCCTCCTGAGCGTCTGGCGGCACTGCAAAAGCAGTTCGCCGATCATATCCGCGACCCTGATGCACATCCTGCACCTGCGGGTATTGAAGAGCGGCGGCTGGTCATCTATCGCCGATTGTTTTTCAACAATCTAAGCAATCTGTTCGGCAAGAACTTTCCGCGCGTTCGTGCAATTGTTGATAACGAGCGATGGAAAGAAATGATCCGTGCGTTTATGGATTTGCATCGTTCAACGACACCACTCTTTCCCGAACTCGGACGTGAATTTGTGCGCTTTCTGGCCGAGCATCCTGAGCAGCACACTGAA
>JBCCHH010000384.1:0-2578 GCA_039028855.1 Pseudomonadota bacterium
CTTTTTTCAATCCCTTTTTTAGCCGCATTCAATCTTGTGCATTGGAAAAAGGCGAAGACAAGGTACGTACATTGGAGGATGAGGCTGCTGAAAAAGCCAATGCCGTGCTGAAGAACTATCCCGAGCATTTTCGCGATCAGTGGCTGATGCGTATGCGCGCCAAGCTGGGTTTGATGGATAAGGCCTCGGAAGATCCGGCATTGATTCAAAACCTGCTTGATATTCTGCACGCCGAATCAGCGGATTTCACGGGTGCATTCCGGGCCTTAAGTCATGCTGTGGGCGATGAGGTAAAGCTTGATGAGCTACCGTTTGTGCTCCAGTTGAGCGATCACGGCCGCTTTCGCACCTGGCTGCAAGACTGGCAGCAGCGATTGCAGTCTGAAGCCGATCCTGCAGCGTCCGTCCAGCAAGGCATGCTCAATACCAACCCGGCATGTATTCCGCGTAATCATCAAATTCAGCGCGCGATTGTGGCCGCCGAACAAAAACAGGATTTGTCAGTTTTCGAGCAGCTACTGCAAGTGTTTTCAGGGCCATTTGAAGAGCGGCCTGAGTTTGAAGAATTTCAGCGGCCGCCTAAGCCTGAACAGCGCGTGCTCGAAACCTTTTGTGGTACCTGATGTGGGTAAAGGATCAGCCCGTTTTATTTGAAATCAATGAAATTAAATTATTCACCACCACTCGATTGGGACCCATGCGTTTACCGGTATACATCGCGCTGTCGGCAGCATGGATGGCATCATTGATATTGCTGGTTACTTCAGCCAAGCCGAACGTTAGGGTGATTGGCAGATCACCGGCCAGCGTTTCAACCGGCTCAGCCGCCAGAATGTCACGCAGGCGCTGAATCATCGGGTGCGCCTGCTCGGCAGTGGTTTCGGGCAGCAGCAGCAGAAACTCTTCACCGCCCCAGCGGCAGGCGAAATCAACTTTGCGCAAGTTCTGTCGAATACGGTAGGCGATGATTTTCAGCACTTGATCACCCACCGGATGGCCGTGTACATCGTTGATCAACTTAAATTTGTCGATATCGGCTATAACCAGCGTCAGCGGCGTTTTGTTGCGCAGGCGGTGCGCATTTTGTTCTTCGGCGGCTTGTTTAAACGCGCGCCGGTTCAACAGGCCGGTTAACGTATCGCGATTGGCCAGGTGGCTGACCTGTTCAATGGCCAGGTTAAGCTCCTTATTGCGCACGGCCAGATCGTGCTGCAGCATGGATTTTGTTTGATAATTTCGCCATGTGATCAGGATAATCATCAGCACCAGTACCAGCGCGATGGTGCTCGCCAGCAGCAGCGATTCACTCTGGCGCAATTCGGTCGCCTGTAGCTCGGTTTCCAGTTGCAGTAGTTCGACTTCACGGGCCCGTTGTTCAACCTGATACTGCACTTCGAGTTCTTCAATGGCGAGATTGCGCTCGTTGTCAACAATTTGTTCGCGCAACTGATGCTGGCGGCGTATTTTTTCCAGTGCCAAGCTTGGCTGGCTTTGTTGTTCATACAGATCGACCATTTTTCCCAACAGTTCGATCTCAATGAATGGCAGCGCATCATGTACAACGCTCAGCGAACGCTGGTAGAAATCAAGCGCTGGCTCGATTTGATTTTGCTCGAAACGCAGGTCGCCATACGTCATCAGGGTGCCGGCCAGTAAGCGTTTATGATCCAGTGATTCGGCAATTGGCAGTGCCTCGAGGCAGGCAGATTCAGCGGCTTGCAGTTGCCCGCTTAGTACATACTGACTGCACAGATTAGCCAGTTGGTTGCCGATCTGCGGTAAGTGATCAAGCTCTCGTGCCAGCGTCAGCGCCTGTTTATGTAGTTCGATGCCTTCAGTCGGACCTTCCCTTTTAGACGCAATCAAGGCAAGATTACTTATGATCGAAAGCTCCAGGCTGCGATTGGCTGCCGCCCGTGTCAAAGGCAAAGCATCTTCATAGTAATCCCGTGCGCGTGAATAGTCTTCAAGCAAGGTATATGCCACGCCGAGTGCATTAATGACCATTGCCCGATTGTCAAGGTCAGAGGTGTTTTCGAGAACGCGCCGCGCGTCATGAAAGTTTTTGATCGCGGTGGATATATCGCCTTTTTCAGCCAGAATTGTGCCCTGCATATGAAGAGCGCGGCCATACTGAATTGGCTTGTCCAGTTGTTCGGCCAATCCCATCATCTGAACGGAATAACTCATGGCTTCTTCCAGCCGGCCAAGGTTACGTGCAATGTTCGCGGCCAGATTGGCCATTTCCAGCCATTGCTGCAGTTGCTGTGTTTCAGGCGTAACGCGTAACTGATCTTCCAGCAAGGCAATAGCCTGCTCGGGATTTTCGTAACGCAGTTCAGTTGCCTTCTGAATCAGCGGATGCGCTTCAGAAGCCGGCGACGATGATTGACTGTCGGCCACGGCAAGCGATGATTCAAACAACAAAAACAATACAAAAGCAAGTGTGCCGGCGCGTACTGTCAAAACATTCAGCTGCATGATCCATTCCGTGAACAATTCAGTGTGTATGTATACATAAATCATGCCGATATGTTTTTAATAGTGATATAAATCACAAAAATATATATAAAATGAA
>JBCCHH010000385.1:0-2562 GCA_039028855.1 Pseudomonadota bacterium
AATCGATTTGCTTCAAGGGCTCAAGTTTTTTGCCCAGGTCAATAATGTACTGATAGCGTTCGAGCCAGTCATCGAACAAGCTGAATTCATCAATAATCTCGCGTTGGGTCTGCTGAATTTCTTGCATAGTATCAATAACTAAGCTGCTCAGGACTATGCGCGCTTGCGCCAGCGCGTGCCTTCGGCCCTGTCCTCAAGCTCAATGCCCATTTCAGTCAATTCATCACGCACCCGGTCGGCCGTGGCAAAATCGCGCTCGGCGCGAGCCTGGTTTCGCTGTTCAATTAAAGCTTCAACGGCCGCCGCATCCACATTCTGTTCAGGGCGCAGTTCCTCATTCCAGCGTTCGGGCTGCTGTAATAGACCGAGTAGCCCGGCCGATGCTTTCAGTCTGGCCAGCAGTACCTGCCTGGTTTCACCTTCGGCCTGACCGACTTGGCGTGCAATGCGGTTGATTTCGGCAAGTGCAGCGGGTGTATTCAGATCATCTTGCAGTGCTGCAATAACGGCTTCATCGGGCACGGCCGCATCATCTCCAGCCTCGTCCAAACCTGATACGCGATACAGTCGGTCGAGCGTGGCTACGGCCTGCCTGAGTGCATTCTCCGACCAGTCCAGCGGCTGACGATAGTGTGCCGACAACAGCAGCAAGCGCATGGCCTCACCGGGCCAGTGCTTGAGCAATTCATGCACAGTGAGCGTGTTGCCGAGGCTTTTCGACATCTTGCGCTTGTCCATCGTGACGAAGCCGTTATGCAGCCAGAAGCGCGCGAACAGCGCTTCTCCATGCGCGCAGCGGCTTTGTGCAATTTCGTTTTCATGGTGTGGAAACATCAAATCCTGGCCGCCGGCATGGATGTCAATAACCGGGCCAAGATGCGTCGCACTCATGGCCGAACATTCGATATGCCAGCCCGGTCGCCCACGGCCCCAGGGGCTTTCCCAGCCTGGGGTTTCATCATCGGAAGGTTTCCACAGCACAAAGTCGCCCGGGTCTTTCTTGTATGGCGCGATTTCGACGCGCGCGCCGGCAATCATCTCGCGTCGATCACGCCGCGAAAGCTCGCCGTAATCGTCATGATTGGTTACATCAAACAGTACGTGACCTTCGGCCACATAGGCATGGCCGCGCTCAATCAGGCGCTCGATCATCTCGATGATCTCATCGATATGCTCGGTCGCGCGTGGCTCGACACTCGGTCGGCCGACGCCGAGCGCAGCCATATCTTCAAGGTAGGCCTGGGTGAAGCGGTCGGTAATCGTGGCGATCGGCACGTTCTGCTCGGCCGCCGCCTGATTAATTTTGTCGTCCACGTCGGTAATATTGCGCGCGTAGATCACATGTTCATAACGACGCTGAAGTAATTTGTACAACAAATCGAAAATCACCGCCGGTCGAGCATTGCCGATATGCGCATAGTTGTACACCGTCGGGCCGCAGGCATACATCGTTACGCGATTGTTGTCGAGTGGCTCAAACGGCTGTTTCTGGCGCGTCAAGGTGTTGTATAAGGTCAGTGGCATTTGATTAATTCAGGTATTTATTTTTAGGCTGATACAAGCCGCTCAGGGTGCGTAGAATTAAGGTTCAATGGTAACTGATTCCGCCGATATGACCAGCCCACTTTACTCACAGCATATTGCCCATTTGCAGCAGCAGACCGAACGTATTCTGGCCAAGCAGGGCTTCGATCGGCTGCTGATTCACTCCGGCCGTACGAGAATGCGTTTCCAGGATGACCACGGCCCTGCGTTTCGCGCGCATCCGTATTTTGTCCACTGGTTGCCACTGCCTCAGCATGAGGATGGCCTGCTTGAAATCCAACCCGGCCGCAAGCCGCGCGTGTATCTACACGTGCCGGATGATTTCTGGCACGCACCGCCGGCACCGCCCGAAAGCTGGTGGGCGGATGAGTTTGATATCCAGATCGTCAAGCACCCCGATCAATGGCGCAGGGTGCTGGATGAGCCTAAGGCCAGCGCGTTGATTGCAGAACCGATGGACTTCCCTGAGCTTGGTCAACATGCCGCGCTGAACCCAGCCCAATTGCTGCTGCAACTGGATGAACATCGCACCGTCAAAAGCGAATGGCAAATTGACTGTATGCGTGAAAGCAACCGAATCGCCGCACTCGGCCATCAGGCGGCCGTGCAGGCGTTTTTCGACGGTAAAAGCGAGTTGGAAATTCATTTTGAGTACCTGCATGCCAGCCTGCATGAGCCGAATGAGTTGTCCTACAACAGCATCGTCGCGCTCAACGAGCATGCCGCCGTGCTGCACTACCAGTATCGCGATGAGCGTGCCCCGCACAAGCATCACAGCTTTCTGATCGATGCCGGTGCCGATCATCTGGGTTATGCCTGTGATATTACGCGTACCCATGTGGCAGGCGATACTCCGGCCAGCAATACCTTTCGATCGCTGATCGAGCAAATGAACACGCTGCAGCTTGGTTTGGTTGAGCAGGTGCAAGCCGGGCAGGACTATGTTGCATTGAATGAACGCACTCATCGCGGTCTTGCTGAGATTTTGAAGCTGCAGCGGCGCCTGGGCGAAGAAGG
>JBCCHH010000386.1:0-2558 GCA_039028855.1 Pseudomonadota bacterium
GCCGCAATCTGATCGATCAACTGGTCGAACGGCGCGGCGCTATTTATGTGCTCGTGCGTCGCGGTTCCAAGCGCAAGTTCAACGATCTGCTGGCCGAGCGCTGGAGTGATCATAAAAAGCGAATTCTTCCAATCACCGGTGATTTGACCAAACCCGGGTTGGGTGTGAGCAAGGCCGATATCGTCAAGATGAAAGGCAAGGTCAGGCACGTATTTCATCTGGCTGCCGTGTACGACTTGACGGCCAGTGAGGAAGCGCAGATCAAGGTTAATATCGACGGCACGCGCTATGCGATGGAGTTGGCCGGAGCGGTCAACGCTAAGTGTTTTCATCACACCTCGTCCATTGCTGCGGCCGGGCTGTACGAGGGCACGTTCCGCGAGGATATGTTCGATGAAGCGACCGGCCTGTCGCACCCGTATTTCAAGACCAAGCACGATTCGGAAGGGCTGGTGCGCAGGCAATGTCCGATTCCGTATCGTATCTATCGCCCGGGCATCGTCGTCGGGCATTCGAAGACGGGTGAAATCGACAAAATCGACGGACCGTACTATTTTTTCAAGCTGATCCAGAGACTGCGCCGCATGCTGCCGCCGTGGGTGCCGACGCTGGGCCTCGAGGGCGGCCGCATCAATCTGGTGCCGGTCGATTTCGTCGCCAAGGCAATGGATCACATCGCACATAAACCTAAGCTGGATAATCAGTGCTTCCATTTGACCGATCCAAACCCGATGCGTATCGGCGAGGTGATGAATCTGTTTGCTCAAGCTGCGCACGCGCCGCTGATGTCAATGCGGCTTGACGCACGCTTGTTTAGCCTGATTCCGCATCCGGTCAAGCAGGGCCTGGGCATGCTGCCGCCGGTTCGCCGAATCGTTAATCAGGTGCTCGGCGATCTCGGCATTCCGAAGGACGTGCTATCGTTTTTCAATTATCCGACCCGGTTCGATACGCGCGAAGCCGAGCGTGCGCTGAAAGGCTCGGGCATTAAGGTGCCGTCGCTCGATACCTATGCCTGGGTATTGTGGGATTATTGGGAACGGCATCTGGATCCCGAGCTGTTTATCGACCGTTCGCTCAGCGGCCACGTCAAGGACAAGGTGGTGCTCGTGACGGGGGCATCGTCCGGCATTGGCAAGGCTACCGCGCTCATGATGGGCCGGGCCGGCGCGCAGGTCATTCTGATTGCACGCAAGCCTGATGAACTTGAAGAAGCGCGAAAAGAGGTCGAGGCCGAAGGCTGCAAGGCATTTGCCTACACCTGCGATCTCGCTGATTTCGATGATGCCGACAAGCTGGTCAAGAAGGTGCTCAAGAACCATGGCTCGGTCGATGTACTGGTCAATAATGCCGGTCGTTCAATTCGCCGCTCGATTGCGCTGTCCTATGATCGTTTTCACGATTTCGAGCGCACCATGCAGCTCAACTATTTTGGTGCACTGAAGATGATTATGGGCTTTCTGCCGAGTATGACGGAGCGGCGCTACGGTCAGGTCATCAATATTTCCTCGATCGGTGTGCTGACCAATGCGCCGCGGTTCTCGGCCTATGTCGCCTCCAAGGCCGCGCTGGATGCATTTTCGCGCTGTGCTGCGGCCGAATTCAATGACACGGGTGTCGGCTTTACCACCATCAACATGCCGCTTGTGCGCACGCCCATGATCGCACCGACCAAGATTTACGAATCGGTGCCGACCATTACGCCTGAGGACGCAGCCGATATGGTCAAGCAGGCGGTGATCTATCGACCGCAGCGTATTGCAACGCGCCTGGGTATTTTTACTTCGGTGATGCACGCCGTGGCGCCGAAGATTTCCGAAATTGTCATGAACTCGGCCTTCCGCATGTTCCCGGATTCGGCTGCCGCTCAGGGCAAAACCGGTCAAGGTGAAGCGCGCGCGACGCAGGAACAGGTAGCGTTTGCCAGCCTGATGCGTGGCGTACACTGGTAAGTCCTGCAAATGACGAAAACTTTGGACGCGCCGAATTCAATCGGCGCGTCTTCTGGCTGTATTACGATGAATGCCGTGACTGCTACCAGTAAAATCAAAAAGGTCCGAGTTGCGCAAAAGTTTGCTCAGTTCAGCGAATACTGGACCCCAAAGATCGTTGGCGAGCTGAACGGTCAGTATGTCAAGCTGGCCAAGTTCAAGGGCGATTTCGTCATGCATCAGCACGAGCGTGAAGACGAACTATTCTTCGTGCTCGAAGGCGTGCTGATGATTGAACTGGAAGATCAAACGCTGCAAATTAATGCCGGTGAGTTCGTCATAATCCCATGCGGCGTCAAGCATCGGCCGTACGCGCACGAGGAAGTGCATGTGATGTTGCTGGAACCGGCTTCCACGCTAAATACCGGTGATGCGGATAGCGAGCTGACTGTTTCTAAGCCGGAACATATCTGAAAACTAAAGCGCGTCTCTACGGCCTGAGAGAATATCCCGCTGGCTTTGGGTTTGCCGATTGGAAAGGATTTGGTTGCGACCGGAAATCGGTCGTTCGGCTGGTGGCGCAGGCGGATCATCGGGCTCTTGACTCGGCGGATTTGGCCGATAAAA
>JBCCHH010000387.1:0-2553 GCA_039028855.1 Pseudomonadota bacterium
ACCTACTCGACAAAGGGCGGGTTCTTCACTGATGTATCTGACGACCCATGCAGTCATCAGGAAATAAGATAAGAAGTAAGGAAAAATGGTCCACTGAATGTGACTCTGCGCGGATTATGCCGCTCAAAGACGCATGAAGAGGCGGGGTTTGGGGCCGCGCCTTCCAGCGTAAACGCGATCACCGGGCCTTTGCCGGCGGCCGTACCGATAATGGTCAAGCCATCGATCGCCTGCATGCGCTCGGTCGCATAATCGAGCAGTTGCTGTTCATGTTGGGCAATCGTTTCGATACCGGTATCGTTCAGAAAATCGAATGCTGCGCCGATGCCGATGGAACCGGCGATATTCGGCGTGCCGGCCTCGAATTTATGCGGCAGCTCGTTATACGTGGTTTGATCGAACGACACCCGCGTAATCATTTCACCACCACCCTGCCACGGCGGCATGGCCTCCAGCAGCTCTTCTCGACCGTACAAAGCACCGATACCGGTCGGACCGTACATCTTGTGTGCCGACAGGCAATAGAAGTCACAGCCCAGCGCCTGTACATCGACGGCAAGATGCGGCAGCGCCTGTGCGCCGTCAATCACCGTCGCTACGCCGCGCTCGCGGGCCATGCGGCAGACTTCGGCGACCGGATTAACCGTACCCAGCGCATTCGAAACATGCACCAGACCGATCAGTCGGGTGCGCTCGTTGATCATGGCTTCCAGTTCATCCACCAGCAGTTCACCGCGCTGATTGATTGGAATCACTTTCAGCACCGCGCCAGTCTGTTCGCACAGCAACTGCCACGGCACGATGTTGGAATGGTGCTCCATGCGGCTGACCAGAATCTCATCACCCTGCTGAATACGCGGACGCAGATAGCTTTGCGCAACCAGATTGACGCCTTCCGTTGTGCCGCGGGTGAACACAATCTCGCGAATGGAGCGGGCATTCAGCCCTGTGCGCACTTTTTCACGCGCCAGCTCAAACGCCTCAGACGCTTCGACACTGAGCTGATGCACGCCGCGATGAACGTTCGCGTTATAGCCGCGATAAAAACCTTCAACGGCTTCGATCACGCGCAAGGGCCGTTGCGCAGTGGCCGCATTGTCCAGATAGACCAGCGGCTTGCCGTGCACTTCGCGTTGCAATACCGGAAACTGCTCGCGCAAAGCAGTCACGTTGAACGCGGAATGGTCTCTGGTCGGCAAACTGCTTGCGGTGGTATTCATAACGATCAATTCAACTTTGTGATAGCGCGGTTTTCAACTGCGCGACGAGCACCTCGCGCAGAGAATCGGATTCCAGCGCATCGAAGGCTGCGGCAGCAAAGCCCAGTTTTAACAGCGCCAGTGCATCGACATCACTCAGCCCACGCGAGCGCAGATAAAAGCGTGCGGCTTCTTCCAGTTGGCCGATCGTCGCACCGTGGCTTGCAGTGACTTCTTCAGCATGAATTTCCAACTCGGGCTTGGTGTTGATGCGCGCGTTTTCGCTCAATAGAAGATTGGCCGTGTTCATATCCGAATGACTGTCATCCGCACCCGGCAGCATATAAATGCGACCGTTAAAGGTCCCCATTGAGCGATCGTCGGCCAGGATACGAAAATCCTCATGACTATGACTCGGACCAACCTGATGCTGAATCGCGGTGTGATAATCGACCAACTGACGATCGTTCAGCGCAGCCACGCCATGGATACGCGTTGCGGCATCGGCCGCAGTCAGATCGACTTTCAGATCCTGCCGGGTCAGACAACCGCCCAAATCCAACGCATGCACTTCATAGCTTGCAGCCTGCCCGACCAGAACATGGCTGCGTTCGATCAATGCCGTATCGCCACAGTCACGATAGATCACATGTCCCAGACTGGCATTGGCCTGAACCGAAATATCCATCACGGAGTTGATCAATCCCTGACCGTTCAGGTCTTGCCATTCAATCAGCTCAGCCGAACAACCTTCAGCCACTTCGATCACGATACGCGGATGCATGGCCTGAGCAAAATCATCATCCGTGGTGAACACCAGCGCAAGCGGTTGAGCCAGAGACGCGTAAATATGAATCTTCCAGCCCTGCTCCAGACGCGCCAGGTTCAGCCAGGCAAAGGCATCGGTCGAATCGTGATCTACATAAAATGAAGTATCGATCTCGTCGGCCTGCAATGGGCGTATTTCAACGCCGTCAATCGCTGCGATATGGTCGGGATTGACTCGGCCGTTATGCACCTGGAGCACGCTCGCATCAAACGGAAGTTCGACATTCGGCATCGCTGAAGTCGCATCGGCATCGGCCCAGTCGCGCTTTTCCAGCAGCAAGATCGGCGTATATTTCCAGGCTTCGGTCTTGCGCTGCGGAAAGCCGTGCTGCATCAGCACTTTTTGCGCTTTGCGACGCAGCAGATCAAATGCAGGATCGATCTCCGGCAACGACGCCTGGCTGAATTTTTCCAGCAATGCACTCATGCCGCATTCTCTTCCGGCGCTAGAAAGCCATAGCCTTCCTGTTCCAGTCGTTCGGCCAGTTCACGTCCACCGCTTTCGACGATGCGCCCATGCGACAGT
>JBCCHH010000388.1:0-2550 GCA_039028855.1 Pseudomonadota bacterium
CGGCAGTGGAAGCCGTTGGGGCCAGACCGAGCGGGCAAGCTTCGCGATCGACGCTGGTATCGAGATGCACATCGGCGTAGCGGGCCAGGGTGGACTCAGGCTGGCCGGTCATCGCGAGTAAGGTGACGCCGAGGCGTTTGATTACGGGCAACAGCGCAATAATTTCAGCCGTTTCACCCGAGTTAGACAAGTCCACGATCAGATCGTCGGCCTTGATCATGCCCAGGTCGCCATGGCTGGCTTCGGCCGGATGAACAAAAAATGCCGGCGTGCCGGTCGAGGCCAGCGTTGCGGCAAGCTTATGGCCGACATGGCCCGATTTGCCCATGCCGGTCACGATCAGGTGTCCGCTGCAGTTCAGAATGCGTTCGCAGGCGGCGACGAAACGGTCATCCAATCGACTTTGCAGTGCGGAAATGGCCTGGGCTTCGGTATCGAGTACCGCGCGGGCATGGTCGAGAAGCGATGATCGTTTGATCATAGTCCGAGTGTAATCCATCGAGCTTACACGAGCGCTGCGTAAATCACGACGATCTGATAGACGAAATAGCACAGCAACAGAAAGGCCGCGCCCGAGCGTGTGACGCGCCCGCTGGTGTAGGCCATCAAGGCGAGTACGGCAAAAATTGCCGCCATGACCGGCAAATCACGCCAGATCAGCATCGATTCGATCTGCATCGGATGGATCAGCGCGGCGATGCCGAGTACGCCCATCAGGTTGAACAGATTCGAGCCAAGGATATTGCCGATGCACAGGTCATCTTCTTTCTTCACCGCGCTGGCGATCGCCGCGGCCAGCTCGGGCAGACTCGTGCCGAGTGCGACGATGGTTAGGCCGACTACGGCCTCGGAAACGTCCATGATGGTTGCCATGGTCACGGCGCCGTCGACCAGAATATGGGCACTGAGCGGCAGAATGATCAGGCCAACCAGAGTCCAGATGATCGCAGCCCTGTTCGACATGGTGTCCGGAATTTCGGCCAGCAGCGCCACCGTGCTCGGATCCGGCTTGATCCGATGCAGCGCACGATAAATCATAATGAATAAAAACAGCCCCAAGCCGCTGATCAGGATCAGACCGTCGATGCGCGAAAGTGAACCATTGATCATCAAAATCGCGGTACCAATGGTAGCCAGGCCCAGGATCGGGAATTCACGCCGACGTGAGGAACGGTCGACCACCATCGGAAAGATCAGGCCGGTGACGCCCAGAATGAGGCCGACATTGGCGATATTCGAACCCAGCGCGTTACCGATAGCCAGCGATGGATTGCCTTCCAGTGCGGCCAGTGCCGAAACGACCATTTCAGGTGCGGAAGTGCCGAAGCCGACAATAACCAGGCCTACTACCATTGTTGAAATACCAAAATTGCGCGCCAGTGCCGATGCGCCCGAGACCAGTCGATCGGCCGACCACATCAGCAGTACAAAGCCCGCTGCGAGTTGTAATAGCGCAATCAGTATGGACATAGGCGGATTGCTGATTTAGATATGAGCATCGAAGATGTGGTTTACCATTAGATTGATTGTTTGGGGATACATTTCACGGCTCCGGCGGTCAGAACCGGACCAATAACGATTTTTCACTGAAGGACTGCAGAGTGTATGAACAGTGATCGAATTGAGCAACTGCTGAGGCAGCATTTTCCGCAAGCTGAAATTGTGGTCAGCAGTGAAGACAACGTGCATTTTAACGCGAAAGTGATCGATGCTGGCTTTGACGGTTTGAGTCGAATTGCCCGTCATCGACTCATTCATGATGCGATTGGCCCGGCCATGGGGCGTGAGATTCACGCCTTGAGCTTGAACCTGCTGACGCCTGAACAGGCAGTCTGAGCGTGGCGCGTATTCAAATTGACGGTGGCGTGCCGCTCGAAGGTACGGTGCAGATTTCGGGTGCCAAGAACGCCGTTCTACCGATTTTGATGGCCAGCCTGTTGTCTAGTCAACCGTGTCGGCTGAAAAACGTGCCGCATCTTAAGGATGTGACCACAACCATCGAGTTGCTCGCGCAAATGGGCGCCGGCGCCGGCCTGGCCGATCAGTTCACGATCGAGCTGGCGACCGACAGCGTGTCGCATCAGGAAGCACCGTATGATCTGGTCAAAACCATGCGCGCCTCGATTCTGGTACTGGGGCCGCTATTGGCGCGGTTCGGCCAGGCCAAGGTCTCGCTGCCTGGTGGCTGTGCGATCGGCGCGCGGCCTGTCGATCAGCACTTGAAAGGTCTCGAAGCGCTCGGTGCCGAAGTGCGGGTCGAATCGGGCTATATTCTGGCCGAGGCTAAGCGGCTGCGCGGTGCGCGTATCGTGCTGGATACGGCGACCGTGACCGGAACCGAAAACCTCATGATGGCGGCCGCGCTGGCCGAAGGCGAAACCCTGATAGAAAATGCCGCACAGGAGCCGGAGGTGGTCGATCTGGCCCACTGTTTATGCAGCATGGGTTCGGAAATCAGCGGTGCGGGTAGTAACTGCATCAAGATTATTGGCAAGCCCGAACTGGACGGTTATGACTACTCCGTACTGGCCGATCGTATCGAGGCCGGTA
>JBCCHH010000389.1:0-2542 GCA_039028855.1 Pseudomonadota bacterium
AGAACAGTTGATTCGGCGGCTGGCCGATCTAATCGGCGTACCGCATCAGGCAATGATTCGACACAAGCTGCGCTCTCAGCAGGCTGAAAATGCTCTGCTGTGATCGCCCGTATTGGCCCGCTTAGCCGGTAAAGAACTGGTGCCGGAAATTCAGCTCAAATGGCGCGCCGGTTCTACCTTCGGGCTGCACCTGCACTTCAAAACGCAGCGTTTCTTCGTTGTGAATGCGAAACTGGCCAATGTAGTAGACCGCTTCCTGCTCACGTAATTCGCGCAGATTAACTTCGCGTAGCTGACCGGTCAGATTGGTCGCACTGGCCGTGATCTCCGCTTCGACCGGATCACCGGTTTCGCTATCGATCACGCTAATGTTCAGCATTGCCTGTGTGCCTGCGCGCTGAATGCCAAACGCCTGGGCCACCTGCGGCGTCAGTTGGTTGGTGTTGAGCGTGCTGTAATGCACTTCATATTGACCGAACGACTCGAACTGCTGGGCCTGGACGAGTATCGGCAGGCATAGTGCGAACGTCAACAATCCAAGAGCAACAACGGTTGCTTGCATGCTTGTTTTTGGCTGGGGCATGAGTCAAAAACTCCTTTTTTCGGGTTTTGGTTTATGGCTTGATCGTACTCCTGGTTTTCGGTGGAATGCAAGTTTTGATGGGCTGGCTTCGCCATCAACATTCTAGAACGATGGTGCATTCAGAGTGCATCAATTAGACCGTCATAGCCTTGCCGAAAACTGCGATAGCGAAAATCAAAGCCACTATTGAACAAATGATGATTCTTCACCCGCTTGCCCTGTCCTGCAGCAGGATCGGCCACTTCGATCGGTCCCGGCACCGATAAGCGCTTTGCCAACCATTCGTACAGATCCCATCGAGTGACGGGTTCATGATCGCTGGCAAGATACACAGCCTCGGGCTTCTCCAGTTCCAGCAAATGCGCTAAAACGGCCGCGCAATCATCAGCATGGATGCGGTTGGTCCAGATCGGAGGTTGGCGACGGCATTCAATCGCTCCATTTCGCACACGCTCGATCAAACGCGTGCGACCCGGTCCATAGATGCCGGAGAAACGCACGACGATGCCGTCAGCCTGGAATGCGCGTTGTTCGGCTTCAAGCAAGATTTGGCCGTTGAAGCCCTGAGGCTCGGTCGGCGAGTATTCGTCGACCCATTCACCCTGATCCTGGCCATAGACGGCCGTGCTGGAAACAACGATCAGCCGATCAGTGCTGATCTGCTGCAGCAGATTATTCAAGCCGTGCAAGTAAGCATTGCGATAGCCTTCTGGCGTTCGCTCAGAAGGAGTTGCGGTATACACTACCGCGTCCCAATGCCCAGCAATCGGCACTAATGAGTCGGGCTGGGTCAGATCGGCCTGAATGGCAGTGATTGAATCGCTGCTTGCGGCCGCAGGCTCGACACTGCGGCGCAGCGCATGGCTGTGCCATACGTTGTGGTCATAGGCGGATACGCGCTCAGCCAGTCGTCGACCGAGATCACCAAAGCCGGCAATCAGTAGACGTTTGCTCAGATCAGGCTTGCTGTGGCTCGGCATCAAAGTCGCCGGCGTTATCATCGGACGTCGGCGGCCCGCCTTTGCCTGGCGGCGGCAACATGCGCAGCCAGATCAGCCACACAACCAGCGCATCGAGAATAATCAGCGCCTGCCACAGATATAGATGGAACCAGTTGAACCAGGTCATGTTCCACTGGCCCATATAAAACAGGCTAATGATACGCACCAGATTCAGACCCTGGATGGCGCAGAAGCCAATGGCAAAACCAATCAGCTTGTTTTTTAGCGGTGCCGGAAATGCGAAGATGGCCGCAAACAGGATAATCAAAGCTTCCACGCCGTTACAGCCAGGTTCGATACTGACCGCAAAACCCGATTCGATATCGCGAATCACTTTACCAGCCGAAATCACGCCATGATCAAACAGCTCAATCAGGCTCACGCTAACCCAGGCAATGCCGGCCGTAAACGGCAGGATGACATGCTCCTGCACGGGCTTGGTCACCTCAAGGGTAAACAGCGTGACCAGTAACACGACAAAGAGGATAAAAAATCGCAACATGATTGAACTGCCTGATCGTCAGAATCGAACCGTATAGTACCGAATTGTGCGTAGCAGCGTGACAACATCCGCAGCGCGCCGACCTACCGCGGCCATTGCAGCGCCTGCCGCCAGAACTCCAGTTTTTGCTCGAAACTCATTGTCGCGTGCGCCGGGCTCGTCGACGGCAGGCCAATGCACTCAAGCTGCGCCGGTAATTCGAGCTTCGGTAAAACGTGCTGTCGAAACAACTGTTCGGCTTTTTTGCCATTAAATGCAATGCGCCTGATGCGCTGGCAGCGTTGCAATAGGCCGGCAAAATCATTCACGACGACAGAATCAGAACGGATAGCCGCATCCAAGCTGCCGCTGCGGCGGCAGTGTTTGAGAACGTCCCAAAGCGCAATGCGGTGTTTTCGCAGCATCGCCAAACGACCAACATAATCCAGCGCCGGATCGGCCTTCAAAAGCACATTC
>JBCCHH010000390.1:0-2533 GCA_039028855.1 Pseudomonadota bacterium
AACCATGCGCAGCCGCTATTGACCTGGCCGGGCAATATCTGTAAAATTCCCGCTCTTTAGTTGTGCGTAGACCTTAAGGAAGCGAAATCATGTACGCGGTATTCAAGACCGGAGGCAAGCAATACAAGGCCTCAGCCGGAGACATCCTCCGAGTAGAAAAACTGGCTGGCGAAAGCGGCGACTTGATTGAATTGAACGAAGTGCTGATGGTTGCCGACGGTGACGATATCCGCGTCGGCGCACCGATGCTGGACGGCGGCAAGGTCACGGCGGAAGTGGTCGGCCACGGTCGCGGTGAGAAGATTCGTATCATCAAGTTCAAGCGACGCAAGCACCACATGAAGCAGATGGGTCATCGTCAGCACTACACCGAAATCAAAATCACAGGCATTGAGGGCTGAATCATGGCGCATAAGAAAGCAGGCGGCTCAACACGTAACGGTCGCGATTCGAATCCAAAGTATCTCGGCGTCAAGCGCTACGGCGGTGAGCAGGTTGATGCAGGCAACATCCTCGTACGTCAGCGCGGCACGCGCTTTCATGCCGGCGATAACGTCGGCGTCGGCCGCGACCACACGCTGTTCGCACTGGTCGACGGCAAGGTCGTATTCAACAGCCGCGGCAAGCCCTTGCGCAAGTTTGTATCAGTCGAACCGACCGAGTAATTCAGACTCACCCAAGCAGCTTTTTGAAAGCCGGCGCCATGCCGGCTTTTTTGATGCAGAATTAGGCGCTTATCAAACAGCCCTGCGGCGTGGAGACCGCCATGAAATTTGTCGATGAAGCTAGAATTGAAGTGCGCGCCGGCCGTGGCGGCCACGGCTGCGTCAGCTTTCGACGTGAAAAATACATTCCGCGCGGCGGCCCCGACGGCGGCGATGGCGGCCGTGGCGGCAGCATTTATCTGCAAGGCGATTCCGGCTTGAATACGCTGGTTGATTTTCGTCATGCGCGCCTGTTTCAGGCCAAAAACGGCCAGCCCGGCGCCGGCCGACAAAAAAGCGGCAAAGCGGCCGACGACATCATCATCCGCGTACCGCTGGGTACATTGGTCAGAAACGTATCGACCGATGAATTGATCGGCGATGTGACCGAGCATGGCGAACGTCTGCTGGTTGCCCGGGGCGGCACCGGTGGCAAAGGCAATATCCACTTCAAATCCTCGGTCAACCGCACGCCAAGACAGTTCACCGAAGGCACGCCCGGCGACGAGCGCGAGCTGCATCTCGAACTCAAGGTACTGGCCGATGTCGGCCTGCTCGGTTTTCCGAATGCCGGCAAATCAACCCTGATCAGCGCGGTCTCGGCCGCACGGCCCAAAGTAGCAGATTATCCGTTCACTACATTACATCCGAATCTCGGTGTTGTCAGCCTGGAAGCCGGCCGCAGCTTCGTCATCGCCGACATTCCGGGGCTAATCGAAGGTGCCGCCGACGGCGCAGGCCTCGGTCATCAATTCCTCAAACACCTGCAGCGAACCCGCTTATTGCTACATCTGGTCGAAATCCAGGCGCTCGATGGCAGCGACCCAGTTGAACAGGTCCGCGCGCTGGAGAATGAGCTGCAGAACTACGATGTCGAATTCATCAACAAACCACGCTGGCTGCTCATCACCAAGGCCGATGTGTTGCCGGCTGAGCAACGGGTCGATGCAATTGATCGAATTGTTTCGGGTTTGAGTTGGCGTGGACCGTGGTTTGTAATCTCGTCGGTTGCCGGTACTGGCTTGAAGCCGTTAGTGGGGAAGATCGCGGAATATTTGCTGGATTCAGATTGAATGTCAGATTTGATGGTCTAGCCCGAAAGATTCAATGCCATTGCAGCGCCCGCTGCACCTTACTTTTGAGGCGCCAAAAGTAAGCTACATCGGCCCGCACAGCGAGCGACGAAGCCGATTTTGAATTCTAGCCAAATAGAAACCACCATTGAACCGATCCAATCCCCAACCGTCAAACCAGCAACAAAAATCTCGGAGTCCAGCCATGCGCTCAATAATCCTGGCTTTATTAGCCACAGCAGTCATCGCAATCAACCCTGTCAATACTCAGGCATCGATTGAATCCGTGGTGGTTTTCCCCGACCGCGCTAGCGTGACGCGCATAGTCGAAACGCGAGTGAGCGCAGGCCAGGGCGTACTGACGCTGGGTGACTTGCCGGCGACGCTGCTACGCGACAGCCTGCGCGTGTCGGCTACCGGACCTGACGGTCTCATGCTCGGTTCGTTTGAGTTTTCGACCCGGCGCGGCGTCGATCAGGTCAATCCAAGCGCGCGTGAGTTGAGCGAGCGCATTCAAAATCTGAAAGACGATCAAGCCGTGATCGACGATGCGCTGCGGGCGCGGCAACTGCAACTGACGCTGCTGCAAACACTGGCCAGCCCATCCGACAAAGAACAGCCGTTACCGCCCGATAGCTGGGACCAAGCCTTGCGCTGGATTGGCGAAGGCGCGGATGAAGTACTGGCCGGCCAGCGCGAACTGAATCTGGAAAAGCGTGAACTCAGCGAACAGATTCAGCGACTCGAACGCGAACT
>JBCCHH010000391.1:0-2531 GCA_039028855.1 Pseudomonadota bacterium
CAATTCCGGCAATCAAGCCGGCGATCAACCCAGCCTTCCAGTTGATTCTCGGTTCACGTTGAGGCTGATGCAGCACACGTGCCGGTTTCAGACCCGGTGCCTGCAACACAAAGCGGCTGGTGTTAAAACGCAACTCATCGCCCGACTCGAGCGGCTGGCGCCCGGCCGGCTGGCCATTGACCCAGGTCTGCCCAGCAGATTCGAGCATCAACGTGTCATCTTCATGAATGATGCGAGCATGGCGCGGCAGCAGATCATCGCTGCGAATATCGGCCTCGGCGTCGCTGCCGATCAGGGTGTCTTCATCGAGATCGAAAGTCTGGCCGGTCATCACACCGGACGCGGCCTTCAGTCGATACGTCATGTTGGCTGTTGACCCTCGAATGAACGTTTAGAGGCATCAGTATAGTCAATGATTTCACGCAATACCGATGTTGCGTAGCATCCGCGCTGCAAATTGAAGCGCAAGGCAAGCATATTACCTTCGAGCGACCAGTCCAGATCGGCCACGCGCATACGTAAAGCGCGACGCTCGGCCTTGAGGCCGAAGTTTTCCAGACCTGCGACCAGATCGGCTTGTTGTTCAAAGACCATGCGCTCAATCTCAGCCGCCGCGCCTTCGTTCGCAGGCTCTCCGAGCCCCGGCAACGGGCCGGTCGGGTGCAAATCGAGTCGCTGACAGCGCTGTTGCTGGTCGGCATCGCCAGCATCGGCGACGAATACCGAGCGCGTACCGTCGAGCATGGCAATATCACCGTCGATCAGATGATTCCAGTTTTTCGCTGCAATCCGTTCGGCTAATACAAGGTTGAATATCAGGCTGCGTGCGGCTGAAAGATAAAAGCCACGCTTGGCTTTGGACGGTTTTCTGCCCAGCTCACCGCTGAACAACGCCTTCGCCCGCGCGATGTTGTTGCCGCCAAAACGCTGCTCACCAAAGCCGTTCGGTACGCCGTGTTCGGCAACTGTGCGCAAGTGTCGTTCGAGTCGGGGCAAATCGCCCTCCCGCTCGCGAATAATCAGTTCAAAGGCATTACCGGCCAGCCTGCCGCGCTGGATCTTGCGCGCATGGCGCGTCGCCGACAGCACCTTGAACGGCTGATCGGGCCATTGCGCCCAGTCCGGGTCGGGCTTGCCCGGCAGGTGAATCGAAAATGGCTGACGCGTGACTGCATTGCGGTCTTTCAAACCGGCAAAGCTGACCGTGCGCGGATGCACACCGGCCAGGCGAGCCAGATCACGCGCCACATCGACCGTATTAGCCTGACGCTTTTCGATCCACAGCCACAAGTGTTCACCCTGGCCGGTCGGTTCATAACCAAGGTTTTCGATAACGCGAAAATCTTCCGGCTGTGTACGAATAACGCCCGTTACGGCAGGGCCGCCCCAGGCAAAATCGGTCATCCGTTGTCTGCAGGCGGTTCGACCGGCTCAGGATTCGTCTCAGCTTGCGCTTCGGGCTGAGCTTGACGCGCCGCTTCCAGATCTTCGGGCTCAACCACAAGAAAAAAATCCTCACCTTCGCGAATCAGACCCAACTCGGAGCGCGCGCGTTCTTCGACCGCCTCGAGGCCCGATTCAAGATCGGCCACTTCGGCCGCCAATGCATCGTTGCGCGTGTTTAACCGCTCGTTTTCCTCAGCCTGCTCGGCCACCAGCGCTTTCAGATCCTGCACATGGCGAAACTGCTGCCACAGCTGAATCTGCAGCAAGATCAGCAGTATCAGCAGAATAGCGATAATCAAACGCATAGCATTGTTATGGCTGGCAAGATGCGCTCCAGTGTACCTTGACTGAGCGCCAGTGCAGCCAGCGAATCAGCCGAAAACACGCTCGATAACGCGCAGATACAGCGCGGGCAAGCGCGCCAGATCATCCAGCGCGATCGACTCGTTGACCTGATGAATGGTCGCATTAACCGGGCCGACCTCAACCACTTCGATCCCGAGCGGGCCAAAGAAACGCCCGTCGGAAGTTCCGCCTCCGGTGTTCGGCTCCGGTTCGATTTGCAGCACGTCGCGACAGCTTTGCATGACTGCCTCGAATAACGGCCCACGCGCCGGCCCAAACGGCTCGCCGGAGATGCGCCAGCTCAAGTCATGGTCGCCTGGGTCGTTGGCCTGAATCAGCGCCTCGATTTGCGCACGCAGACCGTCCGCGGACTGGCTCGGGTTGTAGCGCAGGTTAAACCAGACAGATAGCTCGCCCGGCGTAACGTTTTCCGCACCCGTTCCGGCCTGCAGGTTGGATATCTGCAGTCGAGTCGGCGGGAAGAATGCATCGCCATCGTCGAAGGTTAATGCACCGAGTGCGGCCAGCAGCGGGCCGACTCGATGAACCGGATTATCGGCCGGATCGGCATAGGCGGTGTGGCCCTGCACCCCCCGGACGCGCAGCATAGCCTGAATGCTGCCACGCCGACCGATGCGAATCACATCGCCAAGCTCAGTGGAGCTGGAAGGCTCACCGACCAGCACCAGATCGGGCAACAGGCCGCGCGATTTCAGGTCAGGCACCACACCCGGCTCGTC
>JBCCHH010000392.1:0-2522 GCA_039028855.1 Pseudomonadota bacterium
CCGGCAGTTGCATACTCGGGCAACGGCCAGTCCTGGTCCCAACGCGAGTCCAGCAGCTTGATCTTCAATTCTTTCATGTTATCTACCGTAGCTCAAGCCTTAGTGTTCAATCATTCATCTACATCATTTGTTCAGTGATAACCGCGACCAGTTCTTCGGCCAGTCGTGATTTGTGTTTCGCTGAAAGCGACCACTGCTGTTGCGCACTGAAAACTTCCAGCGCATTGCGTTCGCTATCAAAACCCAAGCCATCGCCAACCCGATTAGCCGCAATAAGATCCAGTTTCTTGGCACTAAGTTTAGCCTGCGCATACTCGTGTAGCTGCTCAGTTTCGGCCGCAAAACCGACCAGAAACGGGCGTGGTTGAATGGCCGATACTTCGGTCAGAATATCCGGATTCGGTATCAACTTGAGCTTTTTGGCCTTATCCGACTTCTTGATCTTTACCGCCTTTCGTTCGGCCGGCCGATAATCTGCTACTGCTGCAACAGCGATGAATCCATCGGCTGGCAGCGCGGCCAATACCGCATCGCGCATTTCCAGCGCAGCCCGTACGTCAACTCGATGTACACCTTGCGGCGTAGCCAGCGCTACTGGTCCGCTGATCAAACGCACAGCGGCACCAGCTTGTTGTAGCGCGGTCGCTACAGCAAAGCCCAAGCGACCCGACGAACGATTGCCGATGAACCGCACCGGATCGATATCCTCAAAGGTGGGCCCGGCTGTCACGACGAATGTTTTACCCGCCAATGGTCGTGCCGTTTGCGTTTGCTCATGCTTGGCTTGCGCCTGCACCAGAGTCGCAACCAAATCGTCCGGCGACTGCATGCGGCCATACCCTTCATCGCCGCAGGCCTGGCTGCCCGCATCCGGGCCTAACAGATTCACACCGCGATACTGCAGTCGATCGCTGTTTTCAGCCACAGCCGGATGCGCCCACATGGCCTGATTCATGGCTGGCGCAAGCCAGATACGCGCCCTAGTGGCCAGTACCAGCGTGGTCAGCAGGTCATCAGCATGGCCGTTGGCAAGCTTGGCCATAATATCGGCCGTGGCCGGTGCGATCAGCACTTCATCGGCCCAGCGCGCAAGCTCGATATGACCCATACCGGCCTCGGCTGCGGCATCCAGCAGTCGATCATGCACACGATGCCCGCTTACAGCCTGCAGCGTCAGCGGTGTGATGAAAGCCTTGGCGGCCTGCGTCATAACCACGCGCACCTCGGCAGCCTGATCTTTGAGCCGCCGTACCAGCTCCGGGGTTTTATACGCCGCAATGCCGCCACATACGCCGACCAGTACATTGCGACCCTTAAGCGGGCCCGACGGCAAAATCGAATTCTGCTGACTGCTGGACATACGCGTTCCGGTGCGCTTATACGCGATTTTCCTACGCCAAAAAGTGGGCATTGCCCGATGGCTGAAAGTGATCATGCGTGCGACGCTGACTATTCAAACAGCGCGCATGAATTGCTGTGTAAATAGATCTAAGGAACGATTGTATGCGAATCAACGACTGGCCACTGGCCGAACGACCGCGCGAACGACTGTTGGAATTTGGGCCATCCAGCCTGAGCGATGCTGAGCTACTGGCCATTCTGCTGCGCACGGGCCAACAGGGCCAATCGGCATTGGACCTGGCGCGTGCACTGATTCTGAACTTCGGCAGCCTGCGCGGCCTGCTCGAAGCTGATCAACAACAGCTCTGCGCGCAACCCGGACTCGGGCCGGCCAAAGTCGCGCAGATTCAGGCGGCGCTGGAACTGGCCCGCCGGCATTTACAGGCCCGACTGCAGCGCGGCAACGCACTGACCAGCCCAAACGACACGCGCAAATTTCTCACCGCCAAGCTGCGTCACCAGCCGCATGAACAGTTCAGCGCACTCATGCTGGATACGCGCAATCGCGTGATTACCTTCGAAACGATGTTTCACGGCAGCATCGACGTGGCTCATGTGCATCCGCGTGTGGTGGTCGAGCGCGCGCTCAAAGCCCAGGCTGCCAGCGTGATTGTTGCGCATAATCACCCGTCCGGGGTGGCCGAACCGAGTCAGGCCGATCTGGCCATCACGCGCAAACTGCGCGATTCACTGGCACTGCTGGAAATTCGCCTGCTCGATCATTTCATCATCGGCGATGGCGAGGTCGTCTCGCTGGCCGAAAGAGGTCTGGTTTAGCTTAGGCAAGGCTACTGGAAGTCGCCCTTTGGGACAATGACAGATAGCAGAAGGTACGCTCAAGCATTTTTAAAGAACAGCGCTGGGTAGCCACCAATGGCATTTGCCGCCATGTTGCTCGTGCAATTGGTTCGCACCCTGTCTGGTTCCAACTGTTTAGGACTACGCCAGGCCCGGCAACAACCCTGATACCGGCCTGAACACTCGCATCATTGCATGGCTCGACCTGATAATAATCGGAATGCAGCCTTAGTCTGTCTTCCGCTTGGCTCATTCAATCGGCTCAACGCCCCATGGCAAAGGCGGCGCTGGCACTTCCGTCGTCAGATCAAACTCAATTTGGA
>JBCCHH010000393.1:0-2516 GCA_039028855.1 Pseudomonadota bacterium
ATTTCGAGTGCGTCGAGCAATGGGTGCAAATCGAACAATTGACCGACGTGCCGTTCAAGGCTAGCTACTGTGTGCGTACCTATCTGGATTATCCGGGCCTGTACGACATTCTGTACGTAGCGCGCGGCATGCCGGAGGATACCCAGGGCCTGCATGTGCACTACACCATGGCGGGTGTCAGTCGCGACGCCGCATCGCGTTTTCATAATCATCTGCTGGGGGTGCTGCAATGGAACTGATTGTCGAGGTGCTCGGCACCACCAACAACGTACTCGAGCGGCAAAAGTTCAGCAAGAATGCTGTTGCCATTGGTCGCGGGTTTAGTAACGATCTGATTCTTAACGACGAGCACGCCGATGCCGAGCATGCGAGGCTGGAGTTGGATGACGAAGGCCGCTGGTGGATTGTCGATCAGAACAGCGTCAACGGCATTCGTCAGGCTAAAGGCAAGCGCAAGCTGGATCGCCAGGCCGTAAGCAGCGGCGAGGTATTTTTGCTCGGGCGCAATAAACTTCGCGTGTACCTGGGTAATCATCCCGTACCGCCGGCCGTGCGCATCCGCTGGATTGAATCACTGTTGCTGTGGCTGGGCAAGCCGTTCGTTTTGGTCAGCATGATTTTGAGCTACCTTACGGTCAAGGCCCTGGCCAGCTATTTCTCAACGATCGGCGAATTTAAATGGAGTGCATTCTTCAGCCAAAATATCGGCGAAGTGCTGGGCTTTATCGCATTGGCGATTGCGGTGTACTTTCTTTCCGTGCTGTTCCGGCGTGGCGGCAATTTCATGTCGCATATCAGCGTGCTGGTCGCAGTCTTTTTGATTGGCGCGCTGATCGACTTTCTGATTAACCTTGCTGTGTTCAATGCCGGCGATCATCGTTATGGTCTGATCAACACGGTCGATACCATCAGCGGCTATCTGATTATCTTTCTATATCTCTGGAGCGTGCTGTATCTTGCGTTTCATTTTTCGCTCAAACAGCGCACCTGGATCAGCCTGGTGGTATTGGGCGGCATTGTGCTGCTGAACGTGCTGCAGGATCAGATGATGGACGAATGGTTCGACATGCAGTCATTTCCGGTTGAGCAAACGCTGCTGCCGCCGACCCTGTTACTGACTGAGCCGATTAATGCCGAACAGTACGCAAACAAAACCGAAGCCGCGTTTGATCGCGTCGATGAGCTGCGCATCGAGGCGCTCGATGAGCGCGAAGAATCCGAACAGGCGATGGTCGAGAATGCCCAGGCGGTCAGTGAATCGCTCTGATTGTTGACGTTAATCGCCGACTTGATTTGAACGCTTGTGCCAGCATTGAATCAATTGTCCGAGCAACTGTAATTCCGGGTTGCGTGCAATTGCCGTGTCGAGATAGCCGAAGAACCGAGCTGCGTCCTCCAGATAGTGCGGTTTGCCGTCGCGATAGCGAATGCGGGCAAAAATACCGAGCACCTTCAAATGTCGTTGTACGCCGATCATGTCGCAAGTTCGACGCCAGAGTTCGGCTGATTCCGTAACTGGCAAACTGGCCTTAAGCGCACGTTGACGATAGTCTTCGAGCCATTGATCCACGCGTTCGGTCGGCCAGGACAAAAATGCATCGCGGAATAAACAAACCGGGTCGTAACTGATCGGCCCGAGCACTGCGTCCTGAAAATCCAGCACGCCCGGGTTGGGCGTGGTGTTCATCAGGTTGCGCGGCATGAAATCGCGATGGCAGAACACCTGCGGCTGATCCAGCGCCCAGCGAATCAAAGTGATGCAGATCATCTCCCAGTCGTCCAACTCGGCTTCGGTCGGCTCGACCTTCCAGTGTTTGGCTAAAAACCAGTCGGGAAACAACTGCAGTTCGGAAAACAGCAGCGCGGCGTCGTATTCGGGCAGGCCGGAAATGTCCGTCTTGACTTGCATCGTGATCAGCGCGTCCAATGCATCGCTGAATAAGTCCTTGGCATTGTCCTCGTTTAACACATGGTGATAGGGCTGGTAGCCTAGATCGTCGAGCAAGGCAAACCCCAGTTCCTGATCTGCGGCGTGAACTTTGGGAACGTTCAACCCGGCTTTGGATAATCGTTCGGCAATGTCGATAAATGCCGCGAGCGGTTCATGCTCAGATGGTGAATCCATCAGAATCAAACTTTCTTGCTTTGGATTTGAATCTTCGACGATGCGGAAATAGCGACGGAAACTAGCATCAGCAGAAGCGGGTTCAAAATTGACTGTTGACCAGTCGAGTCGGCGTGCAGCCCATGTCTTGGCTTGTTGTTTACGGATATCAGGCATTCTTTTGTTTTACTTTTTCTGTGCTGATAAAGATGGCTCACTTACATTTGAGAAAGGTAGGATATTTTGATCTTTGGGAACGGGTTAACTTTTTTCACATGGCACTTGACAGTCGTTTTTCTTCTAAATACTATGTTATCAGCGTGATGGTAATTGGCAGACGGGCGTCGCATATGCAAAGTGTGAAGAAAATTTCCATTGCGTTATGTAATTACTTCCAATAACCGTGGAGATA
>JBCCHH010000394.1:0-2514 GCA_039028855.1 Pseudomonadota bacterium
CGGCACTGAACGGCAGCAGTTTCGTGCCGAACGCGTGTTTTTGTGGTCGGTGGAGAAGCATCGCGACCCAAGCCGTATGTATGAAATTTATCTGCTCAAAGGCCTCAAAGGCTACATCAGCACGCTCTGGATTACCGGCTTTACCAACTACCGATTCGCCATTCCGTATTTTTGCGACTACCAGGGTCGTGCGATTTACAACGATGTCGATCAGGTCTGGCTGACCGATCCGGCCGAATTGTTTGATCGCGACATCGGTGATGCGGGCTTTGTCTCGATCAACGACCGTGATACGTCGGTCATGCTGATCGATTGTCCGCGCATGGCCGGTGTCTGGAATCGCGACAGCGTGATGCGTAACTCGCGCAAGGGTATTGAAGCGCGTGCTCGCGCAGCCGGTCTGTGGGGCCCGCTCGAAGGTCGCTACAACGCACGCGATAAAGAATACGAAGCCGGTGTTTCGGCCTGCGTTCACTTCACCACGCTGCATACCCAGCCGTGGCGGCCATTCCCTGATCAGTTTATCTATGCCGATAATCCGACCGGCGATCTATGGCCTGCGCTGGAGCGAGAGGCCGATGAAGCCGAGTTCTTCCCGGTCTCGTCACTGCGCCCGTCTGCGGCCTGGCCCGATTTCCTGCTGTGGCTTTCTTCGCAGGCCGACGGCACCGAACTGGCTGAACTGCTTGGCCCACATCAGGAAGCTGTGCACAAGCGAACGCAAAAAATGCGCGTCGGCCAATGGTTCACCCAAGTGCCCGATGCTGATCTGCCCTGGGTGCTGAATCGCCTGTTCAGAAGTACACGCGAGCTGGATATTGAATGTACGGAGCCGCTATGGATTCGCAGCGGTCATATGCGTCGTTCGCGCCATTTCTGGGTTGAGCAGCTGCGCATGGCGTCACGACATAACCCCGCTACACGCTGGCGTCTGATTCGCAGCTACGGCTGGAATCGTGAAGTGTTGACCGGTGGACCGCAACCGGCCGGGCCCATTGTTGTGTTATCGGGCCATTCTGCGCGCGTTCGGGCAAAGTCCGAAGCACTGGCCAATGCACTGGCGCGGCGCACAGGCTGCGAAGTAAAACGAAGTCGAATTCATGCGGGTCCGATTCGTCTTGCACTGCAGCTGTTATTCGGCCGCAAAATCAGGCTTGACGAACCGATCGATAACGCCAGTCTGTTGGTTGCTTCAGGCGGACTGAGCGCTCGCGCCGCGCGTAGCCTGGTGCGGCAACATCCGCAGCCACCGAAGCGTATCCTGATCGGACGTCACACGGGTTCAGTGCCGGAGCATGCCGGCGTAGCAGTGAGCATGGTGCATCACCAGTTGCCCGATCATCCGCATCGCATCACAACGCTGATGGGTTTTGGCCACCAGGATTATTTCCAGCCGACCGTGCAGACCGCACGCTGGCAAGGTTGGCTGGATGCGCCGGCTCGCGTTGCCCTGCTGCTTGGTCATTTACGCCACGACAAGTGGTCGGATGCCTCGTTGAAGGCGCTGGTCGAGGGCGCGATGAAATGGGCTGATCAACGCGGCGCCAAACTGCTGATTGTCACCACACAAAAAACTGCTGCACTGGCAGAGCAGATCGAACGGCTCGTTGCCGGACAGGCCGATGTGTATACGTGGCAAGACCATCAGCCCGATAACCCCTATGCGCTTGTGCTGGAGCGTGCGCAGGCGCTGCTAGCCGCTGGTGCCGATGCTGCGTTGCTCGGTGACGCCTTGTCCAGCGCGCCGCCGGTGTATCTATGGCCGCATCGGCAGCAGGTCAGCGGTGCTCGTGCGCTATGGCAGCGGCTTTCGGCACGTATTGCCGAACGCGCGCTAAAACCGGGCCATAACAACCGCGGCAGCGTGCGCCCGCAGCAGGGCTTGACCTATCAGTGTGCTCGTCTGGTCGAGCGCGGCTGGGTTGTGCCGCCGACGGGCTTGCATGAATGGCAAGCCGCGATGGTTGAACGGGGCCTGGCGGCCTGGGTTGATGATCACGCAACACCATCAAAGCGTTTTGAACCTGAAGTAGACTACATTTGCGAGCAAATCGGCCAACTCCTGGCCATAGACCTCAGCCGTGAAGGCAACTTTCGGCATACATTACCGTCCAAATCCCTATGAAACGACTAACCTATCCCGCTCTTTTTCTGCTGCTGCTCAGTCCTGCGTTGCTTCAGGCTGAAATTTACCGATGTGCACAGGATGAAACCGTGATCTTTTCCGACCTGCCCTGTGGCGAAAATGCCGAACGCTATGAATCGGCAAAAGGCATCAGCATTATTGAGCCACCGCCCGGCCTGGATGCCATCGCACAGAACAATCAAGCGTTTGTTGAGCAGCGCCAGCAGCGCAGACAGCAGGCGCTGGCCGATGCGCGTGAACGACGAAGGCAGGAGCAGGAGCAACTCCAGCAACGCTATCAGGTGTTTGAAGCGATACCGGTGTTTTATCGGCCAAATCCGCCGAGTCAAGATTGCTTGGCGGCCAAAGACTTTGCCTGCCGCGCCACA
>JBCCHH010000395.1:0-2509 GCA_039028855.1 Pseudomonadota bacterium
CGGGGACCGTTCCACTGACGATTCCAAGCCGGGAGGTATCCAGGTTGGGCATTGCGGCTTGCACCACCTTGGGTGCCATGGCGGGGTTGTAATCGTTGGGACGCTTGACCTTGACCGGATTACATCACGCCGGGCGAGCGCGTGCGCATCAATACCGACACCGGTGAATTTATGGGTCGCGTGTGAAGGACCGTTCCCGTCTGCATGAGCTGCGTGCCGAGCTCGACCGGATTGATGCGGCGCTGATCGATCAGGCGGCGGCGCGTCAGCGCATCGTTGCTGAAATCGGTCAGTACAAGCAGCAACAGGGTCGTCAGCTACGAGATTACCGGCGCGAGCGCGAGGTGCTCGATGGCGTGCGTGCACATGCCGCCAAAATCGGCCTGGAGCCGGATCTGGCCGAAGCACTGCTGCGCAATCTGATCGAAGCCTCATTGACGCGACAGGAACAGCAACGCGTCGGTGGTTCGGGCCGTGGTGATGGCCATACTGTGCTGGTCATCGGCGGTGCCGGTTTGATGGGCCGGTGGCTGGCACGGTTTTTCGACAGTCAGGGTTTCCATGTACAGATTGCCGACCCGGCCTCGCAGCCAGCACAAGGCGGTTTCGATGCGGTCGACGATTGGCATGACGCTGCGCATACGGCCGATGTGATTGCGATTTGCACGCCGATTGAAATCAGCCGCCGGATTCTGGCCGAACTGATCGGGCTGGCCGATCAGCAGCCCATCGCGGCGCTGGTGTTCGATATTGCCTCGGTCAAAGCACCGCTGATCGAGTCGTTGCAGCAGGCGGCCCAGGCCGGTTTGAACATCTGTTCGATCCATCCGATGTTCGGACCCGATACCATGCTGCTGGCTGAACGCCACGTGCTGTTCATGGATGTCGGTCCTGCGGCGGCCGTCGATCAGGCGCGTGCCTTGTTCGAGGACACCATGGCCGAACAGGTGAATGTATCGCTTGAACAGCATGATCGCTTGATGGCACTGGTGCTGGGTCTGTCGCATGCGCTGAATATAGCCTTTGCCGATGCGCTGGCGCAGTCGGGTCTGGATGCGGCTCAACTGGCTGCAATTTCTTCAACTACATTCAAACGTCAACTCGATGTTGCCGGCGATGTGGTGGCCGAAAATGATCGGCTGTACTTTGAAATTCAGCGGCTTAACCCGTATGAATTAGCCGTACTGGACGGCTTGCTCAACTCGGTTCAGCGCCTGCGCAGCCACGTCTCACAAGACGATGCGGCAGCGTTCAGCGCGCAAATGAAAGCCGGCTATGACTGGCTTCAACGCCATCGGCAATCGAAGGAACAGGACAGGCAATGAACGATGCAGTAGCAACAACTCACTGGCGCAATAAATTAGGCGACTGGATCGAAAGTCCGGGTCCGCGCAATTTCATTATCGCGCTGATTTTGATTAACGCCGTGATTCTCGGGCTGGAGACTTCACCAACGATCATGGCGCAGATCGGACCGATGCTGATTGCGATCAACAAGACTATTCTGGCCGTGTTCGTCACCGAGATCGTGCTCAAGCTGGTCGCGCTTGGCCCGCGCTTCTTTCGTTCGGGCTGGAACCTGTTCGATTTCTTTATCGTAGGTATTGCACTCGTGCCGGCATCAGGGCCGCTTGAGATCCTGCGCGCGCTGCGCATTTTGCGTGTGTTGCGGCTGCTGTCGCAAGTCGAGCGGTTGCGTCAGATTATCGAATCGCTGCTGCGCGCCTTGCCGGGCATGGGTTGGACCGGTGCCTTGCTGCTGCTGATTTTCTACATCTTCGCTGTGATGGGTACCATGCTGTTTGGCCAACAGTTCCCCGAATACTGGGGCAGCCTCGGCAAGAGCTTCTTTTCGCTGTTTCAGATCATGACGCTCGAATCCTGGTCGTCCGGCATAGCGCGACCGATGCAGGAACAGATTCCGATGATCTGGCTGTTCTTCGTGCCGTTTATCCTGATTTCAAGCTTTATGGTGCTGAATTTATTCATCGCGATTATCGTCAGCGCGACGCAGTCGATTCATGCCGATGAGGAAGCGATTGAGCGCCAGAAACTGCTGGAAGAATTGCAGTCGATCAATCAGCGTCTGGAACGAATCGAAGGGAATCGAAACAGCGATTAGTCCGCCTGCGCCTGGCGCTGAAGCAGTAAATCGCGATACGAATCGCGACAGGGCGATACCTGGTCCATGCCGAGATCGATCAGCAGTTGATCGGCGATCCTCAGACCGTCTGTGTCGCTCTGGCCTTCACGCAGCACGACTTCCAACTCTAAAAACCAGCCCAGCGATTCGACCTGATCCAGATGAATGCGCGTCTGGCCCTGAAAATACAGGCGCCGGACTTTGTTTACGACTGCAACCACGTCCAACGCCTTGGCCAGGGTTTCGATCAGATCGGGGCCGTTGTCGACGAAGCTCAAGCGAATGTCCGACGGGCGCAGCTCGGCTTCGCGCTCGCGGCGATAGGCAATCAGCGAGCTGCGGCCGTTTTCCTCGCGTGTTTTCAAG
>JBCCHH010000396.1:0-2493 GCA_039028855.1 Pseudomonadota bacterium
ACTTTCAGAATCACATCGAACGACAGCGCGCTGAACTGAATCATCGCGTCCAGGCGATTGCGGAATTCGGGTGTGAACTGGCGCCGAATGGCTTCCATACCGTCGCTTTCGCGATCGCTTTCGGTAAAGCCAATCATGCGGCGACTGATATCAATCGCACCAGCATTGGTCGTCATGACCAGAATCACGTTGCGGAAATCGGCTTTGCGGCCGTTGGCGTCGGTGAGCTGGCCGTGATCCATGACCTGCAGCAGCAGGTTGTAGACATCCGGGTGTGCTTTTTCGATTTCGTCGAGCAACAGCACGGCATGCGGGTTTTGCGTGATCGCTTCGGTCAGCAGACCGCCGCGGTCGAAGCCGACATAGCCCGGCGGTGCGCCGACCAGGCGCGAAACCGTATGTGCTTCCATATATTCCGACATATCAAAACGGATCAACTCGATGCCCAGCGTGAGTGCAAGCTGGCGCGTGACCTCGGTCTTGCCGACGCCGGTCGGGCCCGAAAACAGATATGAGCCAATCGGACGGTCCAGATCGACCAGCCCGGAACGGGCCATCTTGATTGCCGAAGCCAGCGTTTCAATTGCATTGTCCTGACCAAACACGGTTAGCTTCAGGTCGCGTTCCAGCGTCTTCAGGGCATCGCGATCCGAACGCGAAACCTGGCGCGGCGGAATGCGTGCCATGCGCGCAATCACAGCTTCAATTTCGTGTACGCCAATCGCCTCGGCCCGATCGTCGGCATCCATCAGACGTTGACGCGCACCGGCTTCGTCGATCACGTCGATGGCCTTGTCCGGCAATTGCCGGTCGTTGATATGTCGCGCCGACAATTCGGCCGCCGCCTCCAGCCCTTCGGGCAGATACTTGACGCTGTGATGCTCTTCAAAGCGATGCTTGAGGCCATTCAGAATCTCAATCGTTTCGGCCACACTCGGCTCGACGATATCGACCTTCTGGAAACGCCGGGCCAGCGCACGGTCTTTTTCGAACACACCGCGATACTCTTCGAACGTAGTCGAGCCGATACAGCGCAACTCGCCATTAGCCAGCACCGGCTTGATCAGATTCGACGCATCCATCACGCCGCCAGAAGCCGCGCCGGCGCCTATGATAGTGTGAATTTCATCGATGAACAGCACTGCATTCTGACGTTCGCGCAACTCGGCCAGCACCGCTTTCAGGCGTTTCTCGAAATCACCGCGGTACTTGGTGCCGGCCAGCAGTGCGCCCAGGTCCAGCGCCCAGATCTCAGTCTTGGCCAGAATCTCCGGCCTGTTGCCTTCGACAATACGCAGCGCCAGACCTTCGGCCAAGGCAGTTTTGCCGACGCCGGACTCGCCGACATACAGCGGATTGTTCTTGCGACGACGACACAGAATCTGAATCGTACGCTCGATTTCCTGCTCGCGACCGATCAAAGGGTCGATACGATCAGCCTGCGCCCGCTCGTTCAAGTTAACGGCAAAGCTGGCCAGCGGTGACTTTTTCTCTTCGCTGTTTTCCGTCTGCGTCTGGTCGTCTGTGGCAGGCTCGAACGAAATCGGCTCATCGCTTTTGGTAATACCGTGTGAGATGTAATTAACCACATCCAGGCGGTTCAGGTCCTGCTTGTTCATCAGGTAGACCGCATGCGAATCCTTCTCACTGAACATCGCCACGAGCACGTTCGCACCGAGCACTTCACTTCGCTCTGATGACTGCACGTGATACAGCGCACGCTGGAGCACACGCTGAAAGCCGACCGTTGGCTGGGTATCACGCTGATCGCCGGCAGAAAGCACGGGGATGGTTTCATCCAGCACCTGCTGAAGCGATTGCGACAATTCATTCAAATCCACACCGCAGCCCTGCAGCACCGAGCGTGCCGATGGGTTATCGAGCAAAGCCAAAAGCAGATGTTCGACAGTTAAAAACTCATGACGACGACTGCGCGCCGCATGATAGGCCTGCGAGATCGAAAGCTCGAGATCTTTGCTAAACATGGTATTCGTCCTCCTGGCCTGGATTGAAAGACATGATCAACCGTTTGTTTTCAGACCGCTTACCAATATACCGGTTCCCGGCATAAAGCGCGTATATGGCGATCGGTGCTTGTTACGATTCTTCCAGCGTGCACTGTAGCGGATGCTCATGCTCGCGCGAGTGATCGTTGACCATAATCACCTTGGTTTCGGCGATTTCAAACGTATACACGCCGGCCACGCCCCGCCCACGCGTATGCACATTCAGCATTACCTGCGTGGCTTTATCGTGCGACATGCCAAAAAATTGCTTTAACACATCGATCACGAAATCCATCGTCGTATAGTCGTCGTTCAGGATTACGACCTTGTACAGCGGCGGTTTCTTAACCTTCGGCCGGGCTTCCTGCAGCGCCAGACTGTCACCTGGATAATGTTCGTTTTCCGGATGCTCGCTCATCAAATATGTAGAACAGTTTTCAAGCCAAAATCTTACGCAAAATAGTAACCCAGATAGGCAATGGTCAGG
>JBCCHH010000397.1:0-2489 GCA_039028855.1 Pseudomonadota bacterium
AGATAGCGCAGCATTCTTCTTGCGCTGGCTTCATGAACCGGCATTGGCGGCGTATCGATCAATACCTGATCGAAGTTTTCAGCCCGATCTAGCGCTTCGTTCATTTCCTCGATGCCGCGTACGCTCTGTACCGAAATACCATATCTTGCGTAAAGTTCAGCTGGATTTTGGTACGGTATGTCGTTTTTATCTTCCGGCAATATGGAGATAATGGTTGATTTGTGCCGGGCAAAGAAGCCAGGATGCGTGGCTACTTTGAGCAGCAGAGATGTTTTGCCGGCGCCACTGGGGCCGATAAACATGACCGTGCCTGTATACCGTTTCGGCGTAGACATCTGCAAGGTATTTCTGATTACCTGTGCCAGTGCCCAGCGGATTTTTTGCGGATCGTGATCGGGCTCGAATCCTTTTTCGACGAGTTTTTCGAAAAAGCGGGTCACGGTTGAGGGCCGCATACCCTGCCTTAGCAGTTTTGTATACAGCTCGTGCGATGCCCATCGGATGCCGGCGCCAATAATAGCACCCTGGAATTTTCTATCCAGTATATCCAGTCGGTCATGGATTAATTGAAGCTGTGCTTCGATCAGATCCTGAAACTGGTCGGCTCGAGCCGGCAGGTTTGATGCATCGCTCGAATACAACGCGTTTCGTTGCGTTTGTGGCTGCGTGGTTAATCCCGATGAATAGGGCTGCAAAAAGGACGGGCGCGGCTTATCCTTAGTGGCAGGCCCAGCGGAAAACTTGGCTTGCTTCGTGGAATAATTTACTGCCTGTTCTTTTGTCTGTGTTGTCGAAAAATTGCCCATCTGGGATACCTTGCCATACCCATACCCTGCATGTTGCACAACAGCAGGCTCGGCATGAGCAGGTGTTTTTTTCTGTACAGGTGATGCAGCCGGTACGTCGACCATTACTGTGATACGCGCCGGCGAATCCCCTTCTGCAGGAATGGATTCCAGGAGCACTACATCATCGCCGAGCAATCGACGCGCTTCAATTAGTGCTGCATGTATACTAGGGCCAGTTAACGTTTTTACTTTCATGAAATGCGATCCAATTATCGATATTAGCCAGGGCCAGATTCGCGCACGCATTGACAGCGCCGATTTAGCGCATATCAATGACCGTCTGCAGAGCCACAATCGACGCACGCCGGGTGCGATTGTCGCGGCCGGTTTTCTGATTGCCGCAGCCCTACTGGCAGCCTATGATGTCGGGCCGTTCGTGCGCGAGTTATCGATCCCGTCGCTGCTGAGCTTCGGTGCCAGCGCCCTGTTGATCTGGCGAATCTGGCGCTAGATCGAGCTAAAGACATTAATCGACGACTATAGCTCGTTCTCAAAACCGTCGGAAAACAGGCCGATTGGGTCATTATCCCGTGCGATGTTGTTGGCAAGATTGATATCGATGACACCAGCGGGTAATCCCACCGTGGCGGTGTTGAAGATCATATTCGGCTCATCGGCGTTGATCGTGCCGGTGAGTTCATACACCAGCGTTCCACCAGCCGGCAGGTCAACCAGCTCGTTGATCGCGCCGGGGCCGGATGCATTTGGGCACACGGCGCCATCCGAGCCTCTGCAGGTCCAACTGGCGTTGATCACATCGCCTGGCACGTGATCGGTGACCAATGCATCGTTGATCTGATACGGGCCCTGATTGGTTACTTCAATGCGCCAGGTGGTGACTTCGCCGGGTTGCAGGGTGCCGGTGCCATTCGATTTGCTGATGGCCAGATCATTCAACAATTTCCCGAATACAACATAGCTGGCGCCTGAATCATCACCATTTTGATCGGCTCCATAGGCACCAATCACCAAGTCATCAGCACCATCATTATTGAAATCGCCGGCAAAGTCGACGGATCCACCCAGCCTGTCCAATCGTTCTTCGCCATTGAATGTGAAGCCAGTTGTTCCATCCAGACTGCTGAGCGGGAATGGGTGGATTTGCTGTTTCGATCCAAACACCACATGCACAGTGCCGGTATCGGACGCTATGAAATCACCATTGCTATCCCTGCTTTCGCCACCTATAGCGCCGATCACCAGGTCATCCATTCCATCGCTATTCAGGTCGCCGCCGCCGGTCACTGAAAAGCCTGAAAGATCGTTTGCTTCGGCGCCTTCGATGATGATGCCGGCAGTGCCGTCCAGGCTGCTCAGTTCAATTCCCGTAGCCAGGATCTGGTCAGTACCGAAAATGACATAACTCCGCCCGGCAAAGCTCTTGCCTGAGCTGCTATAGGGTGCACCGATGATGACATCGTTGAAACCATCGCCGTTGAAATCGCCTGCAAAATGAACAGAGTGACCCGAGCGGTCATTCGCAGACTCTCCAAAAATGGCAAAGCCGTTCGTGCCATCCAGGCTGTCGACGACTGCAATTGGGCTGGTCAGCAATGTGTCGGTGCCAAACACAATATAACTATTGCCTGAATTGTTTCCATTGCTTGAGCTACCAGGAGACCTGATGATGTCATCATCGGG
>JBCCHH010000398.1:0-2476 GCA_039028855.1 Pseudomonadota bacterium
AATGCCGAGGCGTTTCTACGCCGTGAGCGTGAGCGCTTTCGTTTTCAGGACGATAACAGCGTCGAAAGCGTGTTCGACTCGTTCACCGGCCAGATCGTATTCGCGATTGCGGCCAATTGTAAGCTGGGCCTGATTGCGCGTGCCGCTGAACGAGTCGAACACGCTTTCGACGCTGTTATCGTCCTGAAAACGAAAGCGCTCACGCTCACGGCGTAGAAACGCCTCGGCATTGAAAAAGTTCATCGGCCGATGCCCAAACGGGTGTTCGTATTGGGTACGAAAAATAAACTCGCTGTCGGTCTGCTGCGCGCCGAGGCGCATATCTAGCCGATCGCCACGCTCGGATAAATAATGGCGCGTCCAGCCCAACTGCATGCGCGCTCCTGTATCGGTACCGAAACCGACCAGCGCACGATAGGTGTTCGGCGAGCGTTTCTTTAGCTGATACGTCAGATCAACTTCGTGATTTTCATCGTCGCGCGCGCGATCAATAGTAATCTGCTCGAAATACGCGCTGCGCGCCAGTACTTCACGCTGACGGTCGATATCGCGCGTGTGGAAATACTGGCCCGGCTCAAGAATCGTCATGCGCTGCATGAGTTTTTCGCTGAACGCAACCTCGGAAAAGTCGATCTGGCCAATCGAATAACGCGTGCCGGCCTCGTAGTGCACATCGACCGCAGCCAGATTCTGAATCGGATCAACCTCAATCCGGCGTGTAACAAAGCGGCCCTGATAGAAGCCGTGGGCTTCGGCCAAAAAGTCCAGTGCGCGCAGATGTTCCTGATACCGGGCATGATGCAGAATACTGCCTTCAGGCAGTGGCCAGTTATTTTGCCAATCGATCAACTCTGCCAGCGCGTCTTCATTGCCGCTTACGCGCACATCGACATCGCCGATGCGCACCGGCTCGCCTGGCTGAATCTCGATTATTGCCAGCCACTGACCATTTTCATCTTCAGGCTCTTCGAGCCGCACCGAAACATTGGCGCGGTAATAGCCAAACGGCTGCAGCGCGCGCTGCGCTTCGCCGGTCGCATCTTCGGCCATCTGACGCGCACGCCAGACTGAAATTTCCTCCAGCGCTTCGGCCCGTACAAGCGACAGGGACGCGCGCACATTGTCGAGCATCGCGCCCTCGACACCCTGAATTTCGGTCTTGATCGTGGTCGCAGCCAGCGGCAAGCTCAATCCGATCAGCGATATACCGATCGCAAATAGCACGCACATTCTGTGGCCGAGCTCTGAACAACATTGCATCGCGCAACGATACCGGCTTGGGCCTGTATTGTGGGTAAAAATGACGTTATTTCTGTGCTTAATGAACGTTTAGATGGCTTTGCCTCGTGCTTGTTCAATTCAGGATTTAGCGCTGACATACTTAAGCAGCCATGGGTGCGCCTCGATCCAACTGTCGATAGCCAATGGCTTCGCTCAAGTGTTTCGCAGAAATCGATTCGGCACCGTCCAAATCAGCGATCGTGCGCGCAACTTTCAGAATGCGTTGATGCGCACGGGCCGACAGATGCAAACGTTCGCAGGCGGTTTCGAGCAGCTTCTCCGATGCCCGATCCAGCGCGCAGTATTCACGCACACCTGCCACATCGAGTCGCGCATTCAGTGCCGGGCGCTGAGCCTGTGCCTGACGCGCCTGTTCGATGCGCACGCGAATCGCAGCACTGGCTTCGCCCGGCGGATGATCGCCGATCTTCTGGCGCGGCACTTCGACCTGCAGGTCGATCCGATCGAGCAGCGGCCCGGACACGCGTGAACGATAGCGATGAATCTGATCCGGGCTACAGCCACAGCGCCCGGACGGATCGCCAAAATAGCCGCAGGGACACGGATTCATCGCCGCAACCAATTGAAACTTAGCCGGAAATTCGGCCTGTAGTGCAGCACGGGAAATAACAATATGGCCGGATTCCAATGGTTCGCGCAGCACCTCGAGCACACGCCGGTCAAACTCAGGCAATTCGTCCAAGAAAAGAACATTGTGGTGGCATAAAGAAATCTCCCCAGGGCGCGGTTTTGTCCCCCCACCCACAAGCGCAACGCCGGAAGCGGTGTGATGAGGCGAGCGCATGTATCGTTGACGCCATCGCTGCGGATCGAGCGGCTGACCACAGACTGACCTGATTGCTGCGGTTTCAAGTGCTTCTTCCTCCGAAAGCAGCGGCAGAATACCCGGCAAGCGGGATGCCAGCAGGGTTTTACCTGTGCCCGGCGGGCCGATCATCAACAGGTTATGACCACCAGCCGCGGCGATTTCCAGGGCGCGCCGCGCACGCGCCTGGCCACGGACGTCGATCATGTCCGGCAAATCGGGCAAACCGTGCGATACCACTCGCTTAGGTCGAGCCAATTCAGCCCGGCCCGCCAGCGCTGCACAAACGCCGGCCAAGTCGTCCGCCATACGGCAATCGGCGTCAGACACACCAGACCCGCTTCAAGCACATTCTCATTCGGCAGCACC
>JBCCHH010000399.1:0-2473 GCA_039028855.1 Pseudomonadota bacterium
CCGTCTATCAATCTTGGACCACTAGGTATGCACTGGTAGGTATCCACTGAGTTTCAGAAGTTATTTTGGCAGATCGTTTCATGGATCAACCTTAATCAATTCTTGTTGTGTTGCGTGTTACCCGAGCTTTTACTCTGGCGGTACATAGCCGTCGGCCTGGTCGAACTCACCGCCGAATAAGAACGCTTCGGCCTGGGCCTCGAGGTATTTACGGTCTTCGCGGTTGATCGGCGACAGCCGTTTTTCATTAATCAGCATGGTCTGATGTTGCAGCCATTTTTTCCAGGCTTCGGCGGAAATTTCGTTGAAGATGCGCTCGCCTAAATCGCCGGGTAGCGGTTTGCGCGTCAGGCCCTCGGCTTCTTGATTCAGATACTGGCAGTGCACGGTGCGCGTCATTGCTTTTCCTGCAGTTGCGGATGGCGTTATTGTACGTCGTGTCCGGCTGACTCAGCGGCAATCAGCGATTCGAGCAGTGCGCGGATCGGTCGCGGCAGGCCGGTTTTAAGCCAGTCTTCAATTGTCAGCCAGCGGCTGTTGTCATCAGCGATGCTGTTGCTTTGTTCAATCTCCAGATGACGAAATCGCATGCTCAGTTTGAAATGGCTGAAGCTGTGCTCGATTGGTGCAGGTGTGAGCAGTGTTTTCGAGGATAGAACCGCAACGGCATCGTGTTCCGGCAGGCACCATAAGCCACCCCAGATGCCGCTCGGTGGGCGGCGGATCAGCAGCAGTTCGCCATGCCTATTGCGCAAAATATCGAAGTTCTGAACCCGCTCCGGTAAGGTCTTACGCGGTTTTGGCGTCGGCAGTTCATGCTGACACTGCTGACTTCTTGCCACGCAGTCGGCTGATACTGGACACTGCTCGCACAGCGGTTTTCCACGATGGCAAAGCGTAGCGCCGAGATCCATAATGGCCTGGGTATAGTCTGCCGCTTGATCAACTGGTGTGCGTAATTCGGCCTCGTGCCAGAGCCGATTGGCGACTGCAGTCTTGCCCGGCCAGCCCGCGATACCGGCATGCCGTGCCAGCACGCGCTTGACGTTGCCGTCAAGGATGGTCGCACGCTGATGAAAGCCTTGGGCCAGAATGGCGGCTGCAGTGCTGCGGCCGATGCCGGGCAAGGCATGCAGGGCATTGAAATCGTCCGGCACCTTGCCGCTGTGCTCGCCGAGCATGATTCGGGCGGCAGCGTGCAGATTGCGTGCCCGAGCGTAATAACCCAAACCTGACCATAAGCTCAGTACATCGTCGATCGATGTTTCAGCCAGGGCTTTCAAATCTGGAAAACGCTGCATAAAACGATTGAAATAATCGATCACGGTTTCGACGCGTGTTTGCTGCAGCATGATTTCCGAAACCCAAACCCGATAGGGTGTACGTGGATGCTGCCACGGCAGTTCGCGGCGACCGTGGACTTGCCACCAGGTCAGCAATCGTTCGGCAAAGGGCTTCATTTGCTGCCGAATTTACTGATCCAGCGGCAACACGGCGTGGACAAAAGTGCCGGCATCAAATGGGCGTAGATCAACCGCGCGTTCACCAACGCCGATAAAGCGAATCGGCAACTGCATTGCTTCGGCAATGGCAAACACAATGCCGCCACGGGCGGTGCCGTCGAGTTTGGTCACGGCGACGCCGGTCAGGTCGACGGCCTGGTTGAACTCACGCGCCTGCACGAGCGCGTTCTGGCCTGTGCCGGCGTCGACTATGAGCATGACTTCATGCGGTGCTTCGGGGTCGATTTTGGCCATCACACGCTTGATCTTGGCCAGTTCGGCCATGAGGTGATCCTGGGTATGCAGTCGTCCGGCCGTGTCGGCAATGAGCACATCGACGCCGCGTGCCTTGGCCGACTGCAGCGCATCGAAAATTACCGCGGCCGAGTCGGCATCCTGGCCCTGTGCCATGACCGGCACATCGTTGCGTTCGCCCCAGGTCTTGAGCTGTTCGACTGCGGCGGCACGGAACGTATCGCCGGCGGCCAGCATGACCTTGAGGCCGTCGTCGAGATAACGCCGGGCCAGTTTGCCGATGGTGGTGGTTTTGCCGACACCGTTGACGCCGACCATCAGAATCACAAACGGCTTGTGCTCGGTTTCAACGGCCAGAAACTGCTCGCAGGGCTCGATCAGCGCGTACAGTTCGGCTTGCACGGCCGGCAGCACGTCAGCCGGTTCGCTGACCAGCCCACTCTTGATGCCGTCGCGCAGCCGATCCATGATGCGCGTAGTCGCTGCCACGCCCAGATCGGCCGTCAACAGCGTGGTTTCGATATCGTCGAGCAGTTCATCGTCAATGCTGCTGGCCTGCTTGATCAGCCCGAACAGACCGGCCATGTGCCCGCGCGTGCGCGACATGCGCGCTTCAAGCGGGTCCTGTCCGTCGACCGGCTTTTCCTGAATCTGGCTGGTTTCGAGCTTGTTGCCGGATTTGTTGCGTTTGAAAATCGAGAACATGCGTTTGTGAG
>JBCCHH010000400.1:0-2460 GCA_039028855.1 Pseudomonadota bacterium
CGTACCGCTATAAACAAAGCTGCCGGCGATGAGCCGGCAGCTGTACTCGGGGCCAGCAGGTTTGGATGCGTTTATTCGTAGCGCAAGGCCTCAATTGGATCAATACGTGCAGCTTTGCGTGCCGGCAGGTAGCCCGAAAAGCTGATCACGAGGCCCAATATCAAAACGGCCGAACCAATGATCAGCGGATCGAGCGGCTCGATGCCGAACAGCATGCTTTCGGCTGCACGCCCGAGAAAAACCGCCATCACCACGCCGATCAGCGTACCAATTACGGCAAGCTTGGCAACATGCAGCAGCACCATGGTTCGAATTGATTCCGGTGCCGCACCCAATGCGGCGCGCAAACCGAACTCGCGTGTTCGCTGGGCAAGCATAAAGGTAAGCACACCATACAGACCAATCGCAGCCAACACCGTCGCAAGTACGGCAAACAGTAGCGCCAGCGTACTGATCAATCGATCGAAGAACACGTTATCACGCGCTACATATGGCACTTCAGAAAGATCATCAATCGGCAGATTGGGGTCTAAAGAATTCACCAAATTACGAATCGAATCCGCGATCAAATCCGAATCTCCGCTGTAGCGAACATAATATGCAGTCGTTCCAATATTCTCAAATTGATGAAACGATCGATAAAACTGCGCAATCTTGTCCGTCTTCAAATTGCTATATGCCGCATCTGCGACCAGGCCAATGATTTCAGTATCCGGCTCATCACCTTCAAATGAAAACCGTCTGCCTATGACATCGTCTCCAAGCCCAAATCGTTCGACAAAGGCCTGGTTGACAATGCCAACCTGCGGTCGACCGTGCGAATCCGATGGGTCGAATGAACGACCGGCCAACACGGGTATCGAAAACGTATCGAAAAAATCAGCGCCGACCGCATTGTAGGCAACCCCCATATCGGAATCGGGCGTCTCATCATAACCCTCGATCGATACACCGCTCTGCCAGTTGCTGTCGCTGAGTAACTGCACCAGCGAAATACTGGCGGATTCCACGCCCGGCAATGCGTTGAGCTGCTCTTCCAGCCTCTGAAAAAGGGCCTGGCTATTTTCAAAGCTGTAGCCATTTTGTTCGGGCGAAATCTGGAAAGTCATCAATGAGTCGATGGTCATGCCCAAGTCCTGCTGATCGATGTTGGACAAGCTGCGGCTAAATAATCCGGCGACAATCAATAGACAGACCGAAAACGCAATCTGCGTCACCACCAGCGCCGAGCGGAAGCGCAAATCTTTCGCGCTGGAGCCAGCCTGGCCGTTCTGATCGCGGATCACCGCCATCGGACTGACCCTCAAGGCCTGCAAGATCGGAATCAGGCCGGCAATCATGATTGCCGCGAACGCAACCACTAATGCCAGCACCAGCATCTGTAGATGCATGCCGCCATCAAGCGATGTGCTCAAACCAGTCGGAATCATCATTAGAAAGAGATTCATCACGACTAATGCGATCGGAATGCTGCATAGCGCTCCGATCAGACCCAGCGCCACGATCTGGACCATTCGACGGCTGAAGATATGTCTGTAGCTTGCACCTAAAGCAGTACGCACCGCAATTTCACCGCGCTCACGCGCGCCGAAAGCCAGCAGTAGATTGGCAACATTGACGCAGGCAACCAGCAGCACCAGCAAACTCACGGCAATCAACATCTGCATAGGCTGCTCCGCCGTGGAATGCAGACTGGTCTGACCACTCCTACCCGGCAACAGCAGCAACTCTTTTTCGACAAATCGCTGCAGATAATCATCGCTCGCGCCTTCCTGCAGCGGCGCCTCGACTTCACGCAGTACCGATTGATAGAACGGGTTGATCGAAGCATACGCCGATTCGAGATCGCTACCCGGAGCTAAGCGACCGAATAGATACACCCAGTAGGTTCTGCGCGAATCAAGATCCCAATCCCAGGTGCTGAATAAATCCATCTCATAAGCAAGCATCAGTGGCACATACACTTCACTAGTAACAAATGGATTCAGACCATCGAAGCCACTAGGCGCCACGCCGATAATCGTCATCAGCTCGCCATTCATCATCAAAGCTTCGCCGATGACTTCCGGGTCGGCGTTGAACTCTTCGACCCAATAGGCATGACTCAGAATCGCAACATTTAAGTCGCTGCCCTGCTCTACCTCGCCGTCAATGAACAAACGACCAGCGGCCGGCACCAGACCCAGCAAGGAAAAATAATTGTCAGACACCATCAGCGCACTTCCACTGCGGGTGTTGCCTTGCCAGGAAAGGTTTGCGCCAATTGCGCGGTATCCGGCAATGCCTTCAAAAGCACCGTGATTCTCACGCAGGTCACGGTACATCGGAAGACTGAAAATCTGATCCGAAGGGCCCGAACTGTTCGAGCTCGAACTGCCGGATTTCGGACCCGGCGATTCAAGAATCACGAGTGAGCCCGGATCATGCACCGGCATCGGCTGCAGCAAAATTTGATAAAAC
>JBCCHH010000401.1:0-2447 GCA_039028855.1 Pseudomonadota bacterium
GCTCATGCAGCGATTGCAGGCAGGCGAGCGTATCATCCGCACCGCACCAGTTAAGCACTACGATGGCGACTTGGTGGCTCTGAATCATCTTGTAAACTCTGGATCGTCTGCAAGAAAATTGAGCAGTTTTTGACGAATCGCACTCGGTAGGGCACGCTGGCTGGCGGCTGTCAGTTCGCTAACATGCTCTGGCTTGGTGGTGCCAAACACGGCGCTGCTAATGCCGGGCTGTTCGAGTATCCAGGCGAGCGCAAGCTGAGCGGATGTCCAGCCTTGGTGTTTCAGGATTGAGTGCAGTGCGCGCATCTTGCGCCATCGCATCGAGCGCGGATGACGCAGTGCGCGGGCCAGATACCACAGGCCGCTCGGTCGAGTTAACCAGCTCGCCAATGGCGGTGCAAACAGCATACGAGCCAGCGGACCGGCTGCCAGCACAGCCTGTCCGGCATCAGCGGCGTGTCGGGCTAGTTGCTTGTGGTCCGGTTCCAGCAACGAAATAAATGGCATCAGCACATCGAAAGGTTCACGCGCAATTGCGTGTTGGATGATGCGATCGTTTGCGTTGATGCCGATGAGTCGAGCTTTACCTTGCTGTTTGAGCTGTTCCAGCGCCGTTAGAAGTTCGTCGGTCAAGTCGGTCGGTTCCGGGCCGTGTAGCTGAATCAGGCCAACCTGCTCCAAACCGAGTCGTTTCAGGCTTTGCTCGGTTTGTTCAATGATGCTGTTTGGGTCGAAATCTTTTCTCAATCGACCGCGCACATCGCTGATGGTGCCGACTTTAGTGCCGATCAGCAGCGCATCGGGGTCTGCATCAAGTTCACGCAACAATCGACCCAGCCGCTGTTCGGCGTGACCCGCCGCATAGGACGCGCCGGTGTCGAAAAGCGTAATGCCGGAGGCCAGCGCGGTTTCCACAACCGCACGTGCCTTGTTTTCGGCAAAGCGCGGTTTGGCCCAGTAGCTGGCGCAGCCCAAGCCGAGGCAGGAAACCGACTGCCCCGTTGCGCCCAAGGCACGCTGCGGTACGGTCGATGGCGATTTCGAATGCGGACTCAAGGCTGGATTACTTCCACTTGTTCTGCAGCCATACCAGCGGTGTTTTGGCCAACGCATGAGCCAGAATAAGCGCCGCCCAGATCGGGCGCTGCCAGATGGGCCAGTCGGCCTTGCAGTGCTGATTCAGATAGCGCCACAGGCCCCGATGCTTGGCCCACAGCACATATACAGGGCGGCACCCAGATGACTGACCTCCGATATGGACGATACGAACATCCGGGCACCAGCGCACCGTCCATCCTTGCTGTTGCAAGCGCGCGAATAAATCTACGTCTTCAAAATGTAAGGCATAGTCTGTGTCGAAGCCATCGATTTGATCAAGCGCGGCTCGACGAATCAGCATGCAGGCACCTGAAACGGCTTCGATGGTGGTCGCATGAGTCGGGGCTGGTGTATGCGTTACATCGACGCCGGCATTTCCGCCGCCACCGGGCAATAGTTCGTTGATAATCCGCTTCGGCGTGGGTAATTGACGACGGCTGGCGCGCTGTTCGCGACCGTCTTGTCCGACAACTCGACCTGAAGCGAGCCCGACTTCAGGACGATCATGCAGTTCCTGCGCCAGCCTGGCCAGATCTTCGGCTTTAATCATGCAGTCGGTGTTAAGTACGAGCACGAACTCGGTCCCAAGCTGCTTACGCCCACGCTCGATGGCGCCGGCAAAGCCGAGATTTTGGCCGACGCGATCGATACGCAGGGTTTGGTCGGGCTCAAGTTGATCCAGGCTGCTGTCGCTTGAGCCATTGTCAACGATCAGAATCTCAAGCCCGTGATTTTGATTGGCCAGAAGCGACTGCACGCTGCGTTCCAGCCACTGGCCGGCGTTGTAGTTGACGATGATGACACCAACGCGTGCCAGTATCGTCAAGTTGCTCACTGTCGACCCGTCAGGCGCTGCTTCAAGCGAGCCCATAGCGGGGTTTTGAGGGCACGCAGGCGCTCAATTTCGCGCTCGCGCTTGGCCAGCATCTCACCGGCACAGATGTGTTTGCCGACTTCGTCGTTGTAGTGCTGGTAGACGCTTTCGGCACGATCGGTGAACAGCGAGAGTTTGGTCGAACCGGGTAGCGCTTCGTCATGGGCCGCAGCCAAGGCAATGAAATACAGCGGTGCGGGCAGGATATTGCTGCGGATTTCGTCATCACCTTCGGCCAGTAGCGTTTGTGCGGTAACCGGATCCGCTTGATCGAGCGACCAAAGCACGGATTGAAACATGAGCTTCTGGCCAAACAGACGCCAGCTTGGGAAATGGCGCGTGAGTAAATCCTCAAATTCATGCCGGTACAACTCGCGCAGGTGAAATTCGTTGTTGTAACCGGTGTCGTCGGAGTAGGTTTTCTTGTCGGGTGAGGAGATCACTAAAAAACCGTCGGGTTTAAGCACACGACGAA
>JBCCHH010000402.1:0-2441 GCA_039028855.1 Pseudomonadota bacterium
GTACGAGGCGCGAATCTGATGACCCTCGTCCTTGGCCTTTTGTACCGAAGGTGGCAGCGGTAATGCTTCCGTTTCCATCACGCCATCAATACGCACATCGCCAAACAGGAACCGACTCAGGTTCTGATAGCCTTGTTCGGAATTGACGATGCCGAAATCACCGCCATGGCTGCGGTGCACAAACGCACGCGGCGCACCTTTGACCACCGCATCCTTGATGCGGACCAGGCCATCGCTCATCGGCCCGGCCAGTTTGCTCGACAGGCCACCGGCCGCATCGTAATCGCGATGATTGGTGCCGATCAGGCAGAAGAAGCGGCGCGGGTCAAACTGATCGTCCAGACTGCAGACCGGGCTGGATGCACTCAGGCTCAAATACTCGGCCATGCGCTTGCGGTTGAAGTTGTTGATATCCCACAAGCCAAACAGGCCTGGCACGTTCAATCCAGCTATCTCAATGCCGTTATGCGGCGTGGCGTAGGTAAACACCTTGTCGACCTGCCCGGCTTCGACGGAATCACGCAATACCTCATTCTGCAGCAGCGTGCGGCAGATCAATCCACCCATCGAGTGAGCGACTAAGTACACGCGGAACGTTTTTTGCGCTTCAACATCGTCGCCACAGACTAGTTCACGAACTTCGGCAATCCGGTCACGCAATTCGGCTGCGGCCTGTTCGATCGAAGGGGCATCTTCACCGCCGAAATCCGGGTCGGCCGCATCGTAGTAGCGATGGATGAAAATGGTTTTGGCATCGACCCGGCCTGCGCGCTGCTGACCATCTGCATAGGCATCCTGATAGCCATAGTCTTTCATCAGCCGAATCAGCGGCGACTCAAAATAGTGCTTCTTGATCTGCCCGTTCCAGCGTTGACGCAGTTTGGTCGAGCCGACATTAAAGCCCATATACGGTGTGGCCGTCGTCGCCTGTATGTCGGACGGTCGCATCGCATAGCCCCGCACGTAAATAATTGGATAAAACGGTGTCGGAATCTCTGCCATTGCCTGCTCCTGTTATTACGCTGGATCAGGCACCGCCCGATCCATTGACATCACGAGCCTAGCGCAGTTAAACCATTATTCTCAAGGTCTAATCCCATCATCGTTATTCGAAATATCGGTGCTCCAGCCTGCGTATACGGCGACGAAGCTGGCTGATTTCATCGAGCAAATCCAGCACCAGCGGCAGGCTGGCCGTGTTGATCTCGAGATCCTGCTGTAGCCGGCGTGCCTGTCGAATACGCTGAATATGTCGTTGCGAAAACCGCCATTCATTTACGCGCTCACCGCTCGGCGTGACGATACCCTCAGCCACCCACTGGCAAAGGACTTCGGCCTGCAGATTCACAATTGTGCAGACTTCGCTGATGCTCACCGCATTTTCCTGATCGAGTACGACCGGCTGATCGGATGGCTGATTGTTCATGACGACAACTCCAGATGCTGACGCGGGTTGAAATCAAACTCATTGCGCATCGCTTCAAACAGCTCACGCTGCTGTTCGCTTTCAGCCTTAGGCACTGCGATCTTGAGCGTGACGTATTGATCACCGACCGGACTGCCCGGCAAGCCCTTGTGCTTTAACCGCAGGCGCTGGCCGCTGGTCGCGCCCGGCTTAATATTCATATTCACGCGACCTCCAAGCGTAGGCACTGACACGTTTGCACCCAGCGCAGCTTCCCACGGTGCAATCGGCACAGTGAGATGAATATCCCTGCCGTCGGCCTCAAACCAACGATGCGGCGCATGCCTGATCTGCAGATACAGATCGCCCGGCTGCGGACCCGGTCCGCCTTTGCCGGCCAGTCGTATCTGCTTGCCTTCGGTCATACCGGGCGGAATTTTCACGTCCAAACTCTTAACGGCCGTCTGCACCGACCCGTCAGCCGCTACTTCAGGCTGCTGCAGGCTGATTCGACGCATGCCGCCGGCATAGGCCGTTTCAAGGTCGATCTCGACCGAAGCGTGTATGTCCTGACCACGCCTTGGCGCCTGCTGCTGGCGGGCGGCTCGTCCAAACAGTGTTTCAAAGAAATCGCTGAAGCCGCCGGCCGACCGGCCATAGTCCGTACCCGAAAAACCACCACCAACGCCACCTGAACCAAACGCATCACCCCAGTCCGGCGGCGGTCGAAATGAATCGCCGCCCTGATAGCCACCTGCGCGCAGTTGATCATACTGCTCACGCTTTTGCGGATCGCGCAGCACTTCATACGCTTCGCCGACTTCCTTGAAGCGCTCTTCGGCATCCTTTTCTTCACTGACGTCCGGATGGTACTTGCGCGCCAGTTTTCGATAGGCACGCTTGATCTCATCGGCCGAGGCCGAGGCATCAACGCCCATCAATTTGTAATAATCCTTGAATTCCATACTGTTGTGCTTTACTGAATACCTTCATTCAACATAGGGGCGGAGTACCATTTTTTCACATCACCAAAAAC
>JBCCHH010000403.1:0-2431 GCA_039028855.1 Pseudomonadota bacterium
CTTCTTTCACCCAGCATCAACTGGTTTCTGGTGACATGGGGCGAAATCCTGGCTGCTGTTGCGCTGATTCTCGGTTTGTTTACGCGCTTTTTTGCGTTCTCTTTAGTTGTCATCACAACCATTGCAATCGTATCCACACATTGGCCTGAATCTTGGGATAGTCTGGCCCAGCTGTGGCAAGGCTATTCGGTATCGCGCGTGGTTGAAGACGACGTTTTTCGCGGCAATTTCCGTATCCCAATGCTGTTACTGCTGATGGCGATTTCACTGGTGTTCTGGGGCGGCGGCAAGCTCAGTCTGGATCACCTCATGGTCAAGTTCAGCCAGCGTGGCGATTTGATTCATGAGCGTCATAGCGATGCGCTGACGCTGTCATTGGCGCTATTTGTACCGGGTGTGATTCTGCTCTACCTAATTCCGGTCTGGGGCATTATTCTGCTCGTGGCGGCAGTCATCGCTGCCATCTATCAGCAGCTTCGTGGCTGATCGGACGAACTCGCGTCGAGTCGGTTTAATCGTTAATAGACTGGCTCGACGCGATAGCCCTTACTTTGCAACAAGGCGATCAGCCCGGTTTTGCCGGGCAGATGCAGGGCGCCGACGGCAACCAGCGTGCCGCCCTGATCCAACATCGGCATAGCGCGCTTGAGCATGCGTTGATTACGCTGGTTCAGTCCCACTTGCTGAAAATGGGCCTGGACATCCTCACCCATTGCGGCCAGTTCCTGTTGCGACAACGCCTGCAGCTTAACCAGATCGCGTTCGACATATGCTGTGATCAAAGCTTCGAACAGCACGCGGCCTTCGGCATAATCCTCAAGCGCGGTTTGCAGCATGGCCAGATGCGCATCTTCGCCCATGCTGGTTAGAAACTGCAGCTGCTCATCGAGCGTTTCCAGACTCGCGATTTCCGTACCGCGGCTGGCCACGCGAAACGCCAGCGCCAGGTCCATGAAGATGCCGGTTTCCGGTACGGGCAGAGACAGCGTCATTGCTGCGGCCCACGGTCGCAGTCGGTTCACGGCCGATTCGGTCATGCCGTAGTCGGACAGCTTTTCCACTACGCGCTGATACAGCTCGGGTTCAATGAAATCCTTTAGATGTTTACCCTGTGGCAAGTTCATGGCCTGATTGAGCTCGCTCAACATGGCCTGATCGGGCATCAGTTCCAGCGCGACTCGTTCAGCATCGTTGATCACTTGCTCCAGTGCCGGTGGGAAATCGAGCACGCGCGGGTCCTCGGAGTGGATCGTGCCGAGCAACCAGTTGAGCTCACCTTCGGGCGTTTCGACCGTCCATAGCACCTGGGCCAACAGCTGGCCTGAACCGAGCACAAACGTTGCGAGCAACAACGCCTGGGCGACAGCGAATACTTTTTCGATCGATCTCATCATGCGTAATGCCTGTTTGGACAACAGGGTAGCGAACGAGTGCGGAGAATCTGTTAGCGTATGTTGACTTCAGAACTGTCAACAGTCAACAATTGAAATCAACAATAGAAATTAAAGCGCGTTTCCGTGGTTTTCTACCTGTGGCCGTCGATGTCGAAACCGGCGGCTTCAACGCCGCGACCGACGCATTGCTCGAGCTGGCTGCGTGCATCATCGAAATGGACGAAGACGGCCGGCTTCTGCCTGGCGAACTGCTCGCGCGGCATATAAAACCATTTGAAGGCAGCAATATCGATCCGGCCGCGCTCGAGTTCAACGGCATCAAGCCCGATCATCCGCTGCGTTTAGCCGTTTCCGAGGCCGATGCGCTGCGCGATATTTTTCAGCCGATTCGACAAAAGCTGCGTGAGACCGGCTGCAAACGCGCCATTCTGATCGGCCACAACCCGGCCTTTGATCTGGGCTTTCTGAACGCCGCGATCGAACGCTGCAACTACAAACGCAACCCGTTTCATCCATTTTCAAGCTTCGATACGGCGACACTTGGCGGACTGGCGTACGGTCAGACTGTGCTCGCGCGTGCCTGTACGGCCGCCGGGCTGGACTGGAATTCAAATGAGGCCCATTCGGCGCGCTATGACACCGAGCGCACGGCGCAGTTATTTTGCACCATTGCCAAAAATATTAGAGGAAGGGAAGGACCACCAGCGTAATGCTTATGTTACTTGGCATGTAAAACAGTGACTTGTACAATGCCCACCGGCATGACGTGCAGTTTTCGAGCAAAGGAGTGCCTCACAGAGTTGATGCACTCCCTACCTATGTGGGAAAGCCCCTGTACTTAACGGTGAAAGATGGGTCGTTCACGTCGGGGAAAGTATACCACGTCCATCGGTACACACAATATATCCACAACGACAAACCCAAATGCTTCCCATTAACAATTTCATGCTTCGACTAACGGGATGGAAGCGTTTCAAAAACACCCCTGAAAAGAAGCCCCGAAAACCGCTGTAGCGAGAAAAACCACCCATGAAGCC
>JBCCHH010000404.1:0-2428 GCA_039028855.1 Pseudomonadota bacterium
TACCCTTCAAGCGTCATGCAGTTACTAAACCAAGCAATGCTAATGTACTCAGGCGCATACACCGTGTTGGGCTTACGTTGCCGCGCTTTGATTTGCGCTATATATTGACCGGTATTGCGTTCATTATTGCCGCCTGGGTGCTGTGGCGTCAGCCGCACAAGGAAAGCCTGATCGGCATCAAGATCGCCGCTTCAGGCTTCATGCTGTATGGCTTCCAGATGTTTCATATCGTTGCCGTTAATGTATGGCAATTGACTGGACGTGAGCCTGTTTTTTATCTGCCGTACATCGGTCTGCTGGATTTACTCACGCTCAGCCTGGTGTCGCTGGGTCTGGTTATCTGGCTGTTCGAGAGTCAGCGTCAGCGCACTCATCTTGCCCAATCCGAGCTTGCGTTTGCGCGCACGCATGATCCGGTGACGCGCTTGCCCAACCGCCGACTGCTGACCGGCAAGTTGCATGACATGCTTGAACTCGCCAAATTCAAACAGATTGCGATCATATCCATCAGCGTCAATCGCTTTGCCCTGGTCCACCGTACTTTCGGCTGGCAGCAGGCTGAGGAATTGATGCTGCGCATCGCCAATCGAATGCAGTCCGATTTGCATTCGAGTTGTGTAATCGGCCGAGTGGCTGAGCGTGATTTTTTGTTGTTGCGCCCAACGCTGGATGAGCCCGACGCGCTGCGCGCCTGGTGCGAGGACTTGCTGGATAAAATGTCCCGGCCGATTTCGATTCACGATAGCGAGTTTTTCATCGGCTTAAGTGCCGGCATCAGCCTGTATCCGGATGATGGCAGCGACGCTGAAACGCTGATCGAACGCAGCCAGCGCGCCCTGATGCAGTCGACCATGTTCGGCCGAGGCGTGATCATGCATCATCAACTCAACGAAATGGAGCCCTTAGCCGATGAGGCTTCGCTGCAGATCGAAGGTGAACTGCGGCGTGCCGTCGAAGAACGGCAGTTTGTGCTCTATTTTCAACCCATCGTGCGCTCGGATTCGGGTTGCGTTAGTCGTTTTGAGGCGCTCGTGCGCTGGCAGCATCCGGTGCGTGGCCTGCTCGGTCCTGATCGGTTTATCGATGAAGCGCATGAGATTGGCTTGCTCGATACGCTCGAAGATCAGATTATGGATATGGCGCTGCATCAACTGAGTCGCTGGCATCAGGCGCTGTCGGGTCGTGGTAAATTTGGCGATTCATTTGGTCAGAACAACGATAAGCCGGGTCTATCGCTCAACCTGTCGGCCCAGCGCTTCCAGCAACCCAATATTGCGGCCAAAGTCCAACAGGCCTGCGTCGAGCATGCGATCGATCCGCGCTATCTGGAGCTGGAAATTACTGAAAATGCGGCCATTCGTGATCTGCAGCGCGGTCTCAAAACCATTCGGCAATTGCAGGAACTCGGCATTCAAGTGGCTTTGGACGACTTCGGCACGGGTTACAGCAGCCTGGCTCACTTGCGACAGCTTCAGGTTGATACGATCAAGCTGGATTTGAGTTTTCTCAAGGGCGCGCCATCGGATCCGCGCCAGCGCAAGCTGGTGTCGGCCGTGATTGATCTGTGCCACCAGATCGATATGTGTGTCGTGGCCGAAGGCGTGGAAAGGGTCAATCAATTGGATTTTCTGGTCTATTCAGGTTGTGATTTGCTGCAGGGCTATTTGCTGCAGCCACCAAAACTGGCCAGGGAATGCCGTTTTGAGTTCGATCTAAGTGCCGATGCGCTGCATTTGGCGGAGGAAAGCGGCGACCCAGAGCACGAGCCGCCGATCGAACCGATCGGTCATCAAGCGGTTAAACAATAGCCAACTGCAGGCGCCCTGCAGTATGCAGGTCGATTTGTACGGCGTTTGTCATAGGCGGTTTAGGCAAAAGGCCGCCCGCTAGGGCGGATTTTGGGCAGAATAGGCTTTGTGGATCAATCATTCTTCGTTTATTGAGTTTGTTGCTATGAAAATTCTGCTTCTTGGCGGTTCGGGTTTTGTCGGCGGTCATTTGGCGCGACGCTTGGCTGATGAAGATCATACGATCACCATCGTTACCCGCTACAAGCCGGCGACGCGTCATCTGGCGCTGGTTCCGGGTGTACGAATTTGCCAGTTCGATCCATATGATCCTGAACGCCTGGCCCAGGAACTGGATGGACATGATGCGCTGATCAATCTGGTCGGTATTTTGAACGAGCGTGGATTTAGCGGCAAAGGCTTCAAACGCGCGCATGTAGAACTGGTCGAAACGGCGATTAAAGCCTGCCGGTCTGCCGGCGTGTCGCGGTTTTTGCAGATGAGTGCGCTCAAGGCTGGCGAGGGCCAAAGCCATTACCTTACAAGCCGTGGCGAAGGCGAGCAGCGTGTGCGCACTTCGGGTTTGCGCTGGACGATTTTTCGGCCGTCGACCATCTTCGGCCCTGACGACAGCTTTCTGA
>JBCCHH010000405.1:0-2421 GCA_039028855.1 Pseudomonadota bacterium
CGTTATAGTTGCTTTGGAGTTCGTTTGTTTCATGGTTAAGTTATGCGCCTGACCGCTATTAAGTTGGCCGGTTTCAAGTCTTTTGTTGAGCCAACCACGGTCAAGTTTCCGTCCAATTTGATGGGCATTGTCGGGCCTAACGGCTGCGGCAAGTCGAACATCATCGACGCGGTGCGCTGGGTCATGGGTGAGAGCTCGGCACGCCAATTGCGCGGCGAATCGATGAGTGATGTAATTTTTTCCGGCTCCAGTTCGCGCAAACCGGTAGCCACGGCCATGGTTGAACTGATGTTCGATAACTCCGATGGTCGTGCCGGTGGTGAATATGCCAGCTACAGTGAAATTTCCGTGCGCCGCCAGGTCAGCCGCGACAGTCAATCCAATTATTTTCTGAACGGCAGCCGCTGCCGGCGCAAGGACATTACCGATCTATTTCTGGGGACCGGTCTGGGTCCGCGCAGCTACGCAATCATCGAGCAGGGCATGATCTCGCAGATCGTCGAAGCGCGACCGGAAGAACTACGCGGCTTTCTTGAGGAAGCGGCCGGCATTTCGCGTTACAAGGAGCGCCGGCGCGAAACCGAAAACCGCATTCGCCACACGCGCGAGAATCTGGAGCGATTGGCCGATCTGCGCGAAGAGGTGGCCAAGCAACTGGCCAAGCTCAAGCGCCAGGCGCGCGCGGCCGAGCGCTACAAAGAGCTCAAGGCGCGTTATCGCGAGGATGAGGCGCGTTTGACGGCACTGCGCTGGCGTCAGGCCAAAGCCCAGACTGAGCAGCAGTCGCAAACATTGAAACAGACAGAAACCAGGTTACAGGCCGTGATTGCCGAACAGCGCGAGGCGGAAAAAGCGCTCGAAGCGTTGCGCGAACAGCAGCATCAGGCCAATGAGCAAACTTCGACTGTGCAGGCTGAGCTGTATGAGGTGACCAGCCAGATCGCACGGCTGGAGCAGGCGATTGAGCATCAACAGGACCTGAAACACCGCCAGCAGGCCGAGCACGATGAGACCAAGACCCAGCTCGATGAACTACAGCAGCATCTCGTGCTGGATCAGGCCCAGGTCGAAACCGTTACCGGCCAAATCGGCACGCTCGAACCGGAGCTGAATGCATCGGCTCAACAGGAACAAGCTGCGCAACAAAAACTCGAACAGGCCGAACAGGCGCTGAATGAATCGCAAAGTGCCTGGCAGCAGCATCAAACCGAGGCCAGCGCGGCGCGCCAGCAGGCCGAATTACTGAAGCTGCGCATTGAACACCTGGACGAGCGCATGAATCAGGCGGCCGATCGCCTGGCCCAGTTTGGTCAGGATCAGGATTCGAACGATCAGGCGCTGGAGCTGGAGCGCACTAAAGCGCACGACGAGCTGCAGGCGGTGAGCGAACAACTGACGCAGGTCGAGCTGCAGTAAAGCAACCAGCGTGAACGTATACAGTCGCTAGATGAGCAGTCCGATCGGCTTCGACGCTCGCTCGACCAATTGAAAAATACGCGGCGTGAATACCAGGGCCGTTTGGAATCGTTGCGCGTGCTCAATCAAGTCGAAAGCGATGACGAGAAGCTGCAGCAATGGCTACAAAAGCGTAATTTGGCCGACACGCCGAGCGTTCTTGAGCAGCTTACGGTCAAATCTGAGTGGCAGCGTGCGGTTGAAACCGTGCTCGGCGACTGGCTGGCTGCACGCATGACGGCACAATCCTTACCGAGCTTCGTACCTAACAGCAGACTGGCTCTGGTACAGCAGCGCGAATCGGCAACAAGTCCGCGTGCGGGACGTTTGTCGTCCGTGGTCAGGAACGCAGGTGCCTTGATGGCTGTGCTGGATCGGGTTGAACTGGCCGATTCGGTTGAAGATGCACATGTGCGTCTGGCTGTGCTTGACGATGATGAATCGGTTATCACGCGCGACGGTTTATGGTTGGGTCAGGGCTGGGTATGGTCGCAGGGTAAGGCAACTGAAGCCGACGGTCGACTGGCACGTCAACAGCAAGTTCGTGAACTTGAACAGAGCCTGAAACAGATCGGGCAAGACATCAGCGAGCAGCAGCAAGGTCTTGATGATGTACTGCTGCAGATCAAGCAAGCTAATGCTGAGCACCTAGAACAGCGCAACGCACTGGATGCTCTTAAAGCCCATCGCGCGCGCCTGGCCGGCGTCCAAGCCGGGCTGGAGAACCGTTTCCAGGCGCTGCAGCGTCAGCGCACGGCGCGTGAACAGGAACAGCAGGAATTATCCGAGCGCCAGCAGGCCGACCAACGATCGGTTAGCGAAGCTCGCGCCGAGCTTGAAAACCGACTGGCGACGCTGGAAACCGCTGATCAGGCTCAGCAGGCAGCAGAGCAAGGTCGTAATCAGCATCAGCAGCAGCGCACCGAATGTTTGCACGCCTGGCGCGCGCCTCGCGATAGGCATGCA
>JBCCHH010000406.1:0-2406 GCA_039028855.1 Pseudomonadota bacterium
CGTTTCACGGCCATAGACCTCCGGCTCGCGCGTACCGAGCAGATTCAGATTCGGGCCATGAAACGCTGGCTGAGATTGATGCGCTGCTGATCGGGCAGGCGCAGGCGGCTGGCATAGAGCTGGAAGCGTTTCAGTCGAATGCCGAGCATGAGCTGGTTGAGCGCATTCAGGCTACTCGGGAGCAGGGCATCGACGGCATTGTGATCAATCCGGCTGCGTTTACGCATACTTCGGTGGCCTTGCGCGATGCGTTGGCGGCGGTGCGGATTCCGTTTGTCGAGGTGCATCTTTCGCAGCCTGAAACGCGTGAGCCGTTTCGGCATCGCTCGTATCTGGCTGATCTGGCCTTGGGACGGGTGTCGGGTTTCGGTGCGCAATCGTACGCACTGGGTTTGGCCGGTTTGATCCAACGGCTTCAATAATTAAAAAAGGCAGCCTGATTTCCATATCGGGTTGAACAACAGTGGTGGGTAGCACTATGGATTTACGCAAAATCAAGAAACTGATCGAGCTTTTGGAAGAATCTGGCCTTTCCGAAATCGAAATCCAGGAAGGCAAGGATTCGGTGCGCCTGTCGCGCAATCTGGTTCAGACCGCGACCTCGGTGCAGTTGCCACCGACAGTCGCCGCAGCCGCACCGGCTACCGTTGAAGCGGCTGCCCCTGCGGCTCCGGCGCTTGCGCAAGATGAAGCACCAGCCGAGGATGAAAATGCGATCCCCGACGGCGAGCTGATTCGCTCGCCGATGGTCGGTACGTTCTACGACGCGCCGAATCCCGATTCCGCCCCGTTTGTTGCTATCGGCCAGACCGTATCGCGTGGCGATACGCTGTGTCTGATCGAGGCGATGAAAATGTTCAACCAGATTGAGTGCGAAGTAACCGGTACGGTCGTCGCAGTGCTGGTCGAATCGGGTGAGCCGGTCGAGTTCGATCAACCATTATTTGTGATCAAGCCTTAAATCATGGCCGCGTTCAAGAAAATCCTGATCGCCAATCGCGGCGAAATTGCGCTGCGCATTCTGCGCGCCTGTCAAGCCATGGGTATCCGCACCGTGGCCGTGCATTCGACCGTCGATCGCAACCTCAAGCATGTCGGTATGGCCGATGAATCGGTCTGCATCGGCCCGGCGCCGGCGGCCGACAGTTATCTGAACGTACCGGCCATTATTGCGGCGATGGAAGTGGCCGATGCCGATGCCGTGCATCCGGGCTACGGCTTTTTGGCCGAGAATGCCGACTTTGCCGAGCGTATCCAGGAATCGGGCTTTACCTTTATTGGCCCGAGCGCAAAAACCATTCGCACCATGGGCGACAAGGTCTCGGCGATCAAGGCGATGCAGGAGGCCGGTGTGCCGTGCGTGCCGGGTTCGAACGGGCCAATTGATGACGATGAACGCCGCACGCGCCGTTTGGCCGAAGAAATCGGCTACCCGGTGCTGATCAAGGCCGCCGCCGGCGGCGGCGGACGCGGCATGCGCGTGGTGCACAACCCGATCGATCTGGTTAAATCGATCCAGTTGACCCAACAGGAAGCCAAAGCCGGTTTCGGCGATGCCACGGTCTACATGGAGAAATACCTGCAGAATCCGCGGCATATCGAGATTCAGGTCATGGCCGATGCGCACGGCAATGCGGTGCATCTCGGCGAGCGCGATTGTTCGATGCAGCGGCGGCATCAGAAAGTGATCGAAGAAGCGCCCGCGCCCGGTATCACGCCCGAGCAGCGCGCGAGAATCGGCAGAATCTGCACCGAAGCCTGCCAGCGCATCGGCTATCTGGGCGCCGGTACGTTTGAGTTTTTATTCGAGAACGGCGAGTTTTACTTTATCGAGATGAACACGCGCATCCAGGTCGAGCACCCGGTGACCGAGATGATTACCGGCATCGATCTGATCCGCGCACAGATTCTGGCCGCAGCCGGTCAGCCGCTGCCGTTTGCTCAGGACGATATTATTTTCCGCGGTCACGCGGTCGAATGCCGTATCAACGCCGAAGATCCGGAGAAATTCATGCCGCAGCCGGGTACGGTCGCAGGCTTCCACGCCCCGGGCGGGCCCGGTGTGCGCGTCGATTCACACATCTACGATGGCTACACCGTGCCGCCAAATTATGATTCGATGATCGGCAAGCTAATCTGTCTCGGTGAAACGCGCGAAGCCGCACTGGCCAGAATGCGCGTGGCGCTGGCTGAAATCGTGCTCGAAGGCGTCAAGACCAATATCCCGCTGCACCAGAGGTTGATCGAAGACCCGGGTTTTCGCAAGGGCGGGACCAACATCCACTACCTGGAAAAACTGCTGGCTTCGCTCTCGCCCAACAATTACTATCGCGTCAAGGGATTCGCCACTGTGTGGCAGCCCGGCAGCAGTGGTGGTGACAACAGCGGCGGGGCCGCCAGCAGTGC
>JBCCHH010000407.1:0-2397 GCA_039028855.1 Pseudomonadota bacterium
CGCGCGGCCCAAGATATCGCAACGACGTTTATCTCTACGACGGGTCGGAGTGCGCAGGTCCGAGGATCGGACAGCCCCAGTAGCGCTGGCGTGACACGCCCCAGTCGCGCAGGCGGTACTGCGTGCGGCGCGCGCCAAGGTTTTTGGCAATCAGAACATCGGCAATCGCATCGAAGCCGGCCTGATAATCCAGCCCGTCGTACTGGCCGGAATGAATCAGCCGAATACCGTCCTTGGCCGGATACCAGTCCTGCCAGTGCTGCGCATCGTAGGCGTTTTCGCCGGCTTCTAGTTCAACCACCTGCTGAATCGGCAAACCATAGCGATTGGCGAACTCAAAATCGCGCTCATCATGACCCGGCACGGCCATGACCGCGCCTTCACCGTAGCCGATCAATACATAATTGGCCACCCAGACCGGCAGTTCCTCGTCCGTCAGCGGATGACGTACGGTCAGCCCGGTATCCATGCCGCGCTTCTCTTGGCAAGCCAATTCGGCCTCGGACACACCGCCGGTCTGGCACGACTGGACAAACTCAGCAACGGTTGGATTACCGGCCGCAGCGCGCTCAGCCAACACATGCTCGGGCGCCACGGCGACATAGGTCGCACCCATCAGCGTATCGGGTCGCGTGGTAAAGACTTTCAGGCAGCCGCCATCGTATGGAAACTCAATCTCGACCCCGACGCTTTTGCCGATCCAGTTGGCCTGCATCGTACGCACGCGCTCGGGCCAACCGCGCAGATCGTCGAGCGCACTCAACAGCTCTTCGGCATATTCGGTAATCGCGAGGTAGTACATCGGAATCTCGCGTTTTTCAACCGCCGCACCCGTGCGCCAGCCTTTACCGTCGATGACCTGCTCATTGGCCAGCACGGTCTGATCGACCGGGTCCCAGTTGACCGTGCCGGTTTTTTTATACGCGATGCCTTGTTCGAGCATCTTCAGAAACAGCCACTGATTCCAACGGTAGTACTCGGGATCGCAGGTCGCCAGCTCACGCTGCCAGTCAATCGCAAAACCGAGCTGCTGTAACTGGCCGCGCATGTGCTCGATATTGGCGCGCGTCCATGCCGCCGGCGGCACACCCTTGGCAATGGCTGCATTCTCGGCCGGCAGACCGAACGCATCCCAACCCATCGGCTGCAGTACAGGCCGACCGTTCATACGATGAAAACGCGTAATCACATCGGCAATGCTGTAGTTGCGCATGTGGCCCATATGCAGGTGACCGGACGGATACGGGAACATGCTCAGGCAGTAAAATGATTCTTCGGCTGGCTGATCGGGCGATTTGAAGCTGCTGTTTTCGGCCCAGCGCTGGCGCGCAGCCTGCTCGATTTCGGCTGGATTATACGGCTGTGTCACGTCGATTCGATTTTTTCAGGTCAATGCCCGGATGGTAAAGCATTGCAGACGAAATGGGCGATGCAGCGAACAATATCTTTCCCGATCAGGCATAAAAAAGCCCGCCGAAGCGGGCTTTGAACAACAGATAGACGAAGATCAGCCTTCGCCTTCTTCAGCCGTCAGTTCCTGCCAGGCCTGTTCCATCTCCATCATTGCGTCTTCGGCGCGGGTCTTGAGATCATCCCAGGCGTCGCCGGTGTAGCCTTGAGCACTCTCCAGTGCAAGCTCGGCATTACGACGTGCCTCTCCGGCTTCCTCGACCATCGCATTCCAGGCATCGGAACCGCGCTCAGCACCGGAATCCATAATCTCCTGCATCTTGGTCTGGGCTTCGCTGGTGTAATCGGCCACACTTTGCCATGCCTGCATGGCCTCTTGCTGGACGTTATCGGCCATGTCGCGCATGTTGTCGCCGGCTTCGGCCGCCGCATCCTGAACATCGCCCATGGCGTCCTCGAACACGGTTTCTGCATCTTCTGCCGCTTGTTGGATATTGTCACTGATCTCTTCAGCCGCCGACTCGATATCCGCTGCCATCTCATCGGCAGCCTTTTCCATATCGGATTGATCTTGCTCAGAACAAGCCACCAGCCCGAAACTGACAATTAACAAAACAGCCCATACATATTTTTTCATCACTGATCTCCCTAGATCGAAAGTTGACATACTAGTTTATCAAATTGTGCCCGGATTTCTGGATATTAAACAACATCGTAGCGCAGCGCCTTCGAACGAAGTCGACTGTTTTGCTGCCTGGCCAGTAGGCGTTTCAAGATCAATGGCTCGTATTGAAGATTCATCGCGGGCCCCTCACGCTTGCGCACGCACGATGTATTCAACTTCGCTTCAACAGCAAATCGAATTGCTCGATCTCGTCACGCGTGGTCGAATACGAACACACCAGCCGAACCAAATCGTCATGCCCCGGCCAATAATGAAACGATGCACCCTTGTCCCGTAAATCGGCCAGCAGTGCGGACGAGCCG
>JBCCHH010000408.1:0-2387 GCA_039028855.1 Pseudomonadota bacterium
CCGTAATATTTCCGTTTTTTCGAAAGCGGACGCGCCCTGCAAGCATTTGCTCGTAACGGAAACGGTAGATATCGTGTGGCAGTTCGATATCAAGCTCATGCTTGTCGTCGAGCATACCGTGCAGTTGCCAGTTGGCCGGCGGTTTTGGCGTACGGTCGAGCCAAAGTGCATCGGACCATCTGCGCAAACTGGCTGGCTGCCAGTCGAGCGTTGGTTGACGATCGGTAGCCGCGGATTGGCATTGCTCGAAAAATTCCTGCAGTCTGGCCGCGGGTGGCGGTTCGATTGACGTGGTTCGACACCAGTGTCGGATGACTTCGAACGCGTATACCGGCTCGAGTTTGAGCCAGGGTTCGATTTCGAGGGTAATTTCATCTGCCTGCATGTGCAGCAGTTGCTCGAAGTCGGATTCAGCTTGTGCTTCGAGTGTACGCCCGGCCGCGGCCATCAATTCTATCGACTGAAGCAGACTGTGCCGATATCCCGGCCAACGCTTGGCAATGAGCGGCAGTACCCGATGACGCAGAAAATTACGGTCAAGTGAACAGTCGTAATTAGTTGAGTCGTCGATTGCGGTTAGCTGGTGCTGTTGCAGGTAGTCATGAATGTGCTGCTGTGACCATTGCAGCAGCGGGCGAGCCAACCAGCCGGGCTTGAGTGGACGCAGGCTTTGCATGCCGCTTAGGCCGCGCGCGCCGCTGCCACGCAGCAGACGCAGCAGCATGGTTTCGATCTGGTCATCGGCGTGATGTGCGGTCAGCAGGTAATCGTCGGCTGACATCAGCGACTGCAGCCGCGCGTAGCGTGCATGACGTGCGGCGGCTTCGGGCCCGCCCGTTCGATCCAGTTCGCTGCGATCGAGGCGCTCAAGCCGGCAGTCGATGCCGAGTGCCTGAGCGAGTTCAACCGCGTGCCGGGCACGCTGGCTGCTTTGCGCATCTAGGCCGTGATCCACATGCACGACGGTCAGATTTTCACTGGCTTCTAGCTGGATCAACTGATGCAACAGGCATACAGAATCCGGCCCACCGCTGAAGGCCAGCCAGCGATGCGTGGTTTCTGCTAGCGTTCCAGGCGCAAATTCGGGCCAGCGGCTCACGCTTGTTCGAATACGCCCAGGGCCATGAGCCGCTCATATCGGCTATCGATCAGTTCTTCTGGTGATAGCCGATCCAGCGTTTCGAGCTGGGCAATGAGTCGTTCCTTGATGCGCTGGGCGACCTCAGTCGGCCCGCGATGCGCGCCGCCGAGCGATTCGCGAATGACCGTGTCGACCAGACCCAGTTCTTTCAGTCGCGATGCGGTCAGGCCCAGTGCGCCGGCCGCAATTTCGGCCTTATCTGCGCTTTTGTATAGAATCGAGGCGCAGCCTTCGGGCGATATCACCGAGTAGATCGAATACTGCAGCATATTGGTGCGATCGCCCACGCCAATCGCCAGCGCACCGCCGGAACCGCCTTCGCCGATCACGGTGCAGATAATCGGTACTTTAAGCCGCGACATGACAAGCAGATTACGCGCAATCGCTTCGGACTGGCCGCGCTCTTCGGCGCCGACGCCGGGGTAGGCGCCGGGTGTATCGATCAGGGTCATAATCGGCAGGCCGAAGCGTTCGGCCATTTCCATCAGCCGCTGTGCCTTGCGGTAGCCTTCCGGGCGCGGCATGCCGAAGTTGCGGTGGATCTTTTCTTTGGTATCGCGACCTTTCTGATGGCCGATCACAACCACAGCGCGCCCATCGAGCGCAGCCAGACCGCCGACGATGGCATGGTCGTCGGCAAAATGCCGATCGCCGTGCAGTTCCTGAAAGCGATCGAAGATCAGCGGAATGTAGTCCAGCGTATACGGCCGCTCCGGGTGACGCGCAAGCTGCGCGATCTGCCAGTCGGACAGCTCGGCAAAAATCGCCTCGGTACGGTCATGACACTTGGCTTCGAGCCGCTGAATTTCATCTTCGAGGTTCAAATCCTGATCGCTGCTGACATTGCGCAGTTCGTGCAGCTTGGCCTGCAGCTCGGCGATCGGTTGCTCGAAGTCGAGATAGGTTGAAGTCATTATTAATGCAGTGTTGAGCGTTCAGGTGTTGGAGTATATCGCTGTGAGTTAGCGGTCGCACGATTGTACTTTTTTGCTGCCATGCTGATCAATGCCATACTAAGCCGTCAGAATAGGCAGCCTGCAAATGTCCGAATCTTCCAATCACGGTTCTGCAAAACCCTTCGTTGTTGCCCTGACCGGCGGTATTGCGAGTGGCAAAACCGCTGCATCGGACGCATTTGCCGCACTTGGAGCGGCTGTCATCGACACGGATATCATTGCGCGTGAAGTAGTGCAGCCGGGCTCGGATGGCTTGGCCCAGGTCGCTGAAGCATTCGGCAAAAAGATAC
>JBCCHH010000409.1:0-2371 GCA_039028855.1 Pseudomonadota bacterium
AAAATCATTCTGCGCGAACGCAATTCGGCGCATCGGCAGCCCGTCCTCAGACTCATGCTGTACATGAGTACCCTGATATAAGCTCAGTACACGCCGCTGACGCTGTTCATCGAACTGCAACTGGCCGTTGCGCGCGCTGATGATTTCTGCACCATCGGATGTGGGGAAATAGATGAAGATATTTTCCAATTGTGCAGTTTCATCATTGATGTGCTCAACATAAATATTCAAACCGGCACTACCGACCGGGGTGAATTGCCCTGGACGCACGCTGCCAATCACCAGTTCCTGAGCCAGGTTTTGGCCAATTTCGACCGTCGCCCGATGAGCCCACGGCGAGGCCCAGGCCGCAATAACCAGTAAGGCCAGCGCCCACGGCACAGCCAGCATCAGAATCGGTCGCATTAAACGCAGCCCAGCGAGCCCCGACGAGCGGAACACGCCCAACTCGTGCTGTTGTGCCAGTTGCCCCAGCGCCATCAACAAACCCAGCATCAAAGCCAATGGCCCGATCAGTAAAACAGCCTCGGGAATCCGCAGCGCCAGCAATCGAAACACCTGCGCAGAGGCAGCCTGCCCCTGACTCACATCACCGAGTAATTCGGCCAGAAACAAAGCCAACGTAATGGCCAGCAAGACCGCCAACGCCATCAGGCTGATCGTGCTCATCTCACGCAGCAGATAGCGATCCATGCGGTTCACACTCATCAGCTAGCCATCTCGTAGACTGGGCGGTATTGAGCGGCTTCGGCATCAAACAGTGGCGTTACAATGATGGGTTAATTCCTTTATCGCTAATAACATAAAAGACCGGCATGCGGCCGGCATCAGGAAATCAATCGAGATGCAATTATCGACCATACATTTTAAAAATGAATCCAGCGACCCGATCATGATCCAAACCGGCTGCTTGATTGTAGCGCTGAATACCGAACAATCGATCGCAACACAGCAACCGGCACTTGCCCAGCTTGAGCATGGCTTGCTGCAGCGCCTGGCCGATGCCGGTGAGTTACCGACAGCCGTCGGCAAGACCATCACGCTGTATCACCCGGATGGCCTGGCGGCGGACCGGCTCATGATTGTCGGTACCGGCAAACGCGCAAAAATGAACGACCAGGTGTTCGTACGGATGGCCCAAGGAGCCGGCCGGGCATTACGCAACTCACGCGCAACCACGGCCCACTGCCTGTTACCTGAGCTGGATGTGCCGGGCCGCGACCTGAGTTGGAAAACCGAGCAGGCTGCCTTAGCGCTCGATCACAGCGACTATATATACGACGTAACCAAAAAGCCGGCCGACGATGCCGCACCGGCAACGGAAACGGTCACATTCAGCAACAGCACTGAAGCCACGCTGACACGCGCGGCCGCCATTGCAATGGGCGTACGCCGCTGTCGCCTGCTCGGCGATCTGCCGCCGAATATCTGCACCCCCGTCTATATGGCTGAAACCGCACGCCAGATGGCCGAAGAAATTGACGGTCTGGACGTTGAAATTCTGGATGAAGAGCAGATGCAGGCGCTCGATATGGGCGCCCTGCTGGCCGTTGGCCAGGGCAGCGTCAACCCTCCGCGATTGATTCATTTGCGCTGGCGCGGTGGTCCCGCCGATCAGAAACCGTTCGCCATGGTCGGCAAGGGCGTTACCTTCGATACCGGCGGCATCTCGATCAAGCCGCGCGAGTTGATGGAGCAGATGAAATTCGATATGTGCGGCGCGGCCAGCGTCATTGGTGCGATCGAAGCCATCGCACGCATGGGTCTGGCACTGAACGTCGATTGCGTCGTCGCAGCCGTTGAAAACATGCCCGACGGCAAGGCGTATCGACCGGGTGACATCATCACCTCAATGTCCGGCAAAACGATCGAGGTGCAGAACACCGACGCCGAAGGCCGCATGATCCTGTGCGATGCGCTGACCTGGACGGCACGTACGCTCGAGCCCCAGGCTATGGTTGACGTCGCTGCACTGACCGGCGCCTGTGTCATCACGTTCGGCCATCACGCCACGGCGGTGATGACCCAGAATGACGAACTGGCCGGCGAGCTGCTCGAAGCAGGTCTAGAAGCCGCAGACCGGGGCTGGCGACTGCCGCTATGGGATGAATATCAGGAACAGCTCGATTCGCATTTTGCCGATATGCGCAACATTGGCGGGGCCGGGGCCGGCTCGATCACGGCCGGTTGCTTTTTGTCGCGTTTCGCCGAAGACCAGCGCTGGGCGCATCTGGATATCGCCGGTTCGGCCTGGCGCTGGGGCAAGGCTGAAAGCGCCTCGGGTCGTCCGGTCGGCATTCTGGCGCAATGGCTGATTCAACGCGCCGGCTAAGTTCGCACCGTGGTTAAAACAGCCCTGCGGGTGGATTTC
>JBCCHH010000410.1:0-2364 GCA_039028855.1 Pseudomonadota bacterium
CAAAACCGGCCGTACGCACTTGATGGATGCGATGCCGGTGACGTTTGGCCAGGAACTGGGCGCCTGGTCGAGCCAGATTCAATCCTGTCAGCAGCGCATCGAGTCGGCATTGACGCGATTGAAACAACTGCCGCAGGGTGGAACAGCGGTTGGTACCGGCATTAATGCGCATCCGGATTTTGGCCTGCATGTGGCCAGCGAACTGCAAAAGCTGACGGGGTTTGGATTCGAATCAGCCGAAGACAAATTCGAGGGCATTGCCGCACAGGATGGTGCCGTGGAATTATCCGGCCAGCTCAAAACGCTGGCTGTAGTGCTGATGAAGATCGCCAATGATCTGCGCTGGATGAACTCAGGTCCGCTGGCGGGTTTGGGTGAAATTGAACTGGAAGCCCTGCAGCCGGGCAGTTCAATCATGCCGGGCAAGGTCAATCCGGTCATCCCTGAGGCGACCTGTATGGTCGCGGCTCGGGTGATTGGCAACGACGCAACCATCACCGTGGGCGGTCAGTCGGGCAATTTTCAACTCAACGTGATGTTGCCGGTGATTGCGGCAACGCTGCTGGAAAGCATTCAACTGCTGATCAATATCAGCCGTTTGCTGGCCGACAAGGCAATCGCTACGTTTACGGTGCGCGAAGATAATATTCAGCGCGCGCTCGACCGTAATCCGATTCTGGTCACCGCGCTGAACCGCGTGATCGGCTACGAAAAAGGCGCGGTCACGGCCAAGCAGGCGTACAAGGAAGGCCGACCGATTATCGATGTTGCGATGGAAACCACCGGCATGAGCCGTGAAGAGCTGATCGAATTGCTTGATCCGCTCAAACTCGCGCGAGGTGGTATCACGGAGTAGCGCGGATGGTTGATTTCACGGGCAAGTCACTACAGGAAACCTATGCGCCGAACAATGCCTGCTTTGGTTGTGGTCCTGCAAACCCCAAGGGCCTGCGCATTCGCTCCTTTGCCGACGGTGATCAGGTGATTTGCGAATGGATGCCGGAACCGCATCATGAGGCTTTTCCGGGCGTGCTCAATGGTGGTATCGTCGGCTCGCTGCTGGACTGTCACAGCAACTGGACGGCGATCTGGCATTTAATGCGGCTTTGCAAGCTGGAACAGGCGCCGGCTATGGTGACGATGGAATACAGCGTGCATCTGCGGCGACCGACTCCGACCGATCAGCCCTTGCGACTGATCGCCTGGGCTATAGAAACAGACGGCGATATCGTTACCGTCGAATCTGAACTGCATGCCGGGGACAGACTGTGCGATCGTGGTTTAGGCAAATTCGTCGCAGTTAAACCGGGTCATCCGGCGCACTATCGCTGGTAGCCGTATTGCTTTTGCTGAGGCTTCCTTCATGAAAGCTGGCTGGTTTCGCATCGCGGGGGTTATCGTCGCAGTAGCCATTCTGCTCTGGCTGGCCCAGGACGAGGTGCTACGGAGCCCGTCTGAACCAACCACAACAACCACAGTTGCCGCAACTCCTGAACTGGTTATTGAGCAGATCAGCATTCGCGATCTTGATGATCGCATTGCCTGGCAGGGCCGGTTGGATCTCAGGCCAACCTTGGCGCGTATCGAGCGTGGTGAGTCCGATCCGCATCGTGGTGATGGCGGCGTATTCGAGAACCGTGAACGGCAATTACCACGACAGCCCTCCGGCTATTACCGAAAATACGTGATCCGAACTCCGGGCATTCGCCACGCCGGGCCGCAGCGGCTGATCGTCGGGCGCGATGGTGATCTGTGGTACACGCCCGATCATTATCAGAGCTTTATTGCGCTCCGGTCGGCGGGCGACTCAGGATGAGCGAGCCGCTGGCCGCCACCGTTCAAGCTTGGCTCGAAAGCGATGCTGTAATTGTGCATGAATCTGAGCACAGGCTGGAAGGACAGGTCGAAGCCGTTGTCGCAGAAATTCATGCGCAGGGGAGCCATGCAGTTTGGGTCGATCCGGCACCGATTCACAACAAAATGGAATTGCTTGAAGCGCTGTATCGCGCTTTGCATTTGCCGGGCTGGTTCGGCTTTAATTACGACGCATTACAGGATGCGCTGGAAATGCTCGAGCCGATCAACGGCCGGCTCTGGGTGCTGGTCTTCAGGCATTTTGACGTGCTGCAGGACAACGATCCGGATTGTGCAGCAATTTTCATTCAAATCTGCCGTCAGGTGATGGGGATGGACGATCGCGCCTTATTCAAGCTCATCCTGCTTTGAGGTCTGTTGAGTGTCGGCTTGTTGCGGAAGTTTGAACAGCTTCAGATATAGCATCCATCCAGCCAATGTAGCAATCGCGCCGCCCATCCAGATCGGATGCTGGTCGCCATAGCGATAGATCATCACCATAATCATCAC
>JBCCHH010000411.1:0-2351 GCA_039028855.1 Pseudomonadota bacterium
CGCATCGCCGAGCAATTGCCGGCGCTTTCGCATGAGGCGCTGGACTGGCTGAAAGCGCAGGAAGTGAATCTGGCCAATACCTGCGAACGTGTGATTACTGTTTCTGAGCGTGATCGCGATTTGCTGATTGCTGCCGGAGTTCGGGATGACCATGTTCGCACGATTCCACATGGAGTCGATCTGCAGACCTTCAGCAATGCCCCGGCGATTGACGTGCATTCGCGCTACGGTATCCCGGCTGGACATCGCATACTCGTATTTCACGGTATCTACAGCTATCCGCCGAATCTGCAGGCCGTGAAGGAACTGTCGCTCTCGCTGCTGGCTCGGCTGGAACATGCGGGCCTGCCGGCGACTGTGCTTGCCATCGGTCCTGAGCCTTCGGCCATGCCGTTGGCTGATGTCGTGTTCACCGGCCCGGTCGATGATCTGGCCGGGCATCTGAAGGCCGGCGATCTGGCGGTGATTCCGCTGCGTGACGGCGGCGGCACGCGTATGAAGATCCTCGATGATTTTGCCGCCGGCGTAGCGGTGGTGACCACGTCGAAAGGTATGGAAGGCATTCCGGTCGAACATGGCGAGCAACTTTGGATCGAGGACGATCCGCAGGCCATGGCTGAAGCTGTGATTGCATTGCTCAACGATGATGAGCGGCGTCGGCGTTTAAGTGACAATGCGTTGCGCTGGGTCAGCCGGTTCGACTGGCGAGAGATCGCACAGCGCTATCTCGAATTCGTGCGTCGACCGCTGTAGCCGGCTCAGCCGGGCAGCGTTCCAGACCATCCGATCGATGCAGTCCTCGGTATACTTTCCATTCAGTCCCAAGCAGATAGTGCAATGAGCGAACGCGAAGTCATGGAATACGATGTCATCATCGTCGGCGCCGGGCCGGCCGGCTTGGCCTGTGCGATCCGGCTGCGTCAGCTCGATGATGATTTGAACGTCTGCGTGATTGAAAAAGCAGCCGAAATTGGCGGTCAGATTTTATCGGGAGCCGTGATCGAACCCGAGCCACTCGATCAACTCATCGAAGGTTGGCGCGATGATTCGCCACCGATTTGCGTGCCGGCAACTACCGATGAGTTGCTGCTGCTGAAAAAATCCGGCAGCCATAAATTGCCGACGCCGCCGCAGCAGAAAAATCACGGCAATTTCATCGTCTCGTTGGGGGCGATGTGTGCTTGGCTGGCACCCAAGGCCGAGACGCTGGGCGTGGACTTATTTCCCGGCTTCGCCGCTGCTGATCTGGTCTACGACGAATCCGATGCTATAGCAGGCGTGGTCATCGGCGATATGGGTGTGGATCGTCAGGGCGAGCAGAAAGACAGCTTTGTCGAAGGTATCGAAATTCGTGCGCCGGTCACCGTGCTCGGCGAGGGCTGTCGCGGCAGCTTGAGCAAGCGGGCGATCAAGAAATACGAGCTGGATGTCAACAGCGATCCGCAAACCTATGGTATCGGCCTCAAAGAACTGTGGCAGTTGCCGGAGGGACGCGTGCGGCCCGGCCATATTCAGCACACGGTCGGCTGGCCGCTGCCACAGCAAATCTATGGCGGTAGTTTCGTCTATCACCTGGATAAGAATCGCGTCGCGGTGGGTTTCGTCTGCGGGCTGGACTATCAGGATCCGAACTTCTCGCCGTTCGAGGCGTTTCAGCAATTCAAGCACCACCCGAGCATGCTTGAGTTGCTCGACGGTGGTGAAATCCTGTCGGCCGGTGCGCGTGCCCTGGTCGAGGGTGGCTATCAATCCCTGCCCAAGGTTGAAATGCCGGGCGCGATGCTGATCGGCGATTCGGCCGGCTTGCTTAACGTGCCGAAAATCAAGGGCACGCATCAGGCCATGAAGTCCGGCATGCTGGCAGCCGAACACATTACCGAAGTGAAAAGTACAGAAGGCTTCGACGCGCGTTTGCGCGGCTCGGATATCGTGGCCGAACTAAAAAAAGTGCGCAATATCCGGCCCGGTTTTCAAAACGGCTTCTGGCGCGGCATGACCACAGCCGCGATCGAAACCGCGACCGTCGGCAAACTGCCGCGCACCCTGTCGAATCATGCCGATCACAATCAGTACCGCAAGCTCGATCAGGGTGGCTTCGACTATGACTGGGTCGATCGTGAACTTCCGCCACGAGATCGCCTGGCCTCGGTCTACTTCGCCTCGACCGAGCACGACGAAGACCAGCCGATTCATTTGAAGATTATTGAGCCGGACGTGTGTTTCAGCCAATGCGAAGAAGACTACGGCAACCCGTGTACGCGCTTTTGCCCGGCCGGCGTGTATGAAGTGGTCGACGACGATGCCGGCAAGCGCATCCAGATCAACGCGGCCAACTGCGTGCACTGCAAAAC
>JBCCHH010000412.1:0-2348 GCA_039028855.1 Pseudomonadota bacterium
CGCGCATCTTCGAATTCGTTCCAGCCAGTCGCCTACCGGAACGGTATCGGAGTTCAATAGCAATACATCACTTGTTCCGGCCAGTTGCATACCGAGATTGGCTGTGCCAACAAATCCACGATTCATTTTCGATCGTTTGACTACCCAACCAGGAAGCCGTGCTTGGATCTGAATCAGTATTTTTGCAATTTCCGGATCAGTAGATGCATCATCGATTAAAAGCACCGCAACTGAATCGGGACAAGATGCCATGCTTCGATGTAGTGCTTTAAGACACCGCCGGGTCTGACCGGCTGCATTGAAAATGGGGACGACAACCGTAAGTGGATTGTTCATGAATTACTCAGAAGGAAGCACCCAGCGATGTTCGATAACGGCCATGCCCAGGGCGCGAGACCGCCCCTTAATCGTGAAAGCCAGCTCGGTCGTATCGTGTACGCGCAGACCCTCGGGATCCATCGCCGAAACTCGAACTGCATAACCTCCGGGTAATAGCGATAGGCGCTCGTAGTGAATAGCAATGCCATAGCCGCCATCATCCAATTGCTCCGGTTCAACCCCGGCATGATCGGTTGCAGTACCGAAAATCGGCGTACCGTTTGCGCGTACCAGACCAACCAGCACGACCGGTGGCCGACCATCGGGAGAATGAATACGCACCTTGACTTCCATCGCATCATTCATTTCTAAAATCGCTTGAGCAGCTGGATCATCGTCGTTTATCTGGATCTGTTCGACGAGATAGAGCGAACCTTCTCCACGCAGTCTCGACTGTGGTTCCTTTTTCGCATCATTGCGCTCATGCCACTCAAGATAACGTTGAGTCACATCAAACACATCACCCCAGGCTCGCGAACAACCTGACTCCAGCCACAGCGCTTTGCCGCACAATTTCTGCACCTGATACATATTGTGCGAAACCATTAGCATGGTGCCACCGTCTTTCAGATAACTTTCAATCCATCGGATGCACTTTTTCTGAAACGACTCATCACCAACAGCCAATACTTCATCCGTGATCAGTAATTCAGGTCGAACCGATGCGACAACAGCAAAGCCCAAGCGAACCACCATACCGGATGAATAGTGTTTGATTGGCTCATGAATGGCTTCACCAATATCGGCAAATGCAAGGATACTGTCCAGCCGTTCATCCACCTGATTTCGACTTAAACCAAGAAAAGCTGCATTCATGCGCAGATTTTCCATGCCCGTATATTCTGGCTCAAAGCCCGCGCCCAGCTCCAACAATGCTGCAATATTGCCTTCACTGCGAATACTCCCAGCACTTGGCCTGAGCACGCCCGTGATCAGCTTCAACAGCGTCGATTTCCCGGCACCGTTTGCGCCGATGATACCGACCGACTCACCTTGCAAAACTTCAAAACTGATGTCATGCAGTACGCGTTTTCCGGTGTCTGAACGGCCATGCAGCAAAATGTCCCAGAATGCGCGTAGCCGACCCGCCGAAGCCATACCTGGCGGATAGGCCTTGCCAACGTTATCAACGGTCAGTAGCCTACGCTCGGTCACAGGAAATCCTCAAAATACGGGCTCAGGCGATTAAAAAGCATTTTCGCGAAGACAAAAATCACAATTGCTGCCAACAACATGACGGCTGTAGTCCAACTAGGCCATACTTTTCCTTCCAGCAGCGCTACGCGTGAATCGACCAATAGCCCTGCAATAGGATTCAGCATAATCCACTTTTGCAAATTCTCCGGTAGCATTTGTGGAGAATAAAGAATCGGAGTCAGAAAAAAGCCGAACATGAGCAAGGTTGGCAATAGCTGTTCAAGATCGCGAAAGAATACGCGCAAAGCGGCGGCAATCATGCCAAAACCACACGCCAAAATATACAGCACAAGCAGAATGACCAATGCGTGTGGAAGGCCAGATAAGTGGATCGGCGCACCCATCAGGCTTACCGAAAGCAAAACGACGAAATATCCCAAAAGCTGGAGCAAGAACGCTGAAGTCGCAACACTCAGAGTCAATAACTCGCGCGGCAACGCGACCTTGCTGATCAAATTTGAGTGTTGGGGCATGCTTTCGCTGGCACGAACTATGCTTTCTGAAAAAGCCAGCCAGGGCCACAAACCAATCGCCAACCAGACTACAAACGCCACATCAAGCCCTGCCGGCACCCGTGCCTGGAAAATCACTCCAAATACCAGCGCATAGGCCCCCAACAATAACAGCGGGTTGATCAATAACCAAAGCCAGCCGGTATAACTTCCGATAAACCGGCTGCGCAGATCACGGACTAGCAGATCAAAGAACATTGATAAAAAGATGCCTTAGCCGACTATAGCTAAGGCTATAAATGTAGTGATTCTTGTCTAAAC
>JBCCHH010000413.1:0-2347 GCA_039028855.1 Pseudomonadota bacterium
GTCAATACAGACAGCAATAACACTCGGCTGGTTGATTTTCCGAATTGGCTCAGTCAGACCAACGCCATTAATCACGTGAATCTGGATGAAGACAGCCTGAACTACATGACGATTACGCTAACTTCGCGCGACAATGCGCAAAGCGTGTTGATTACCGATATGCAGATTAACGATGTGCCGTTGCAGGATGTCAATCTGAGTCTGATCGGCGCAGTCGACACCGATCCTGGCTCAGGCGGCAGCGTAGCTAGGTATAGCGTCAGTGATTTCTGTTTCGTCAACAATCCCGACGATGGATTCATATTGGCCGGAAACCTGACCTTGACCAATGGCTTCTCCAATTCCGACGAACGCTCCAAGATGGAAATTCAGGTCGGCTTCGATCCCAATGGACGTGAATGTTCTGGCCTGATTTTCCGCGATAACTATGAAGACGTACCGAGATTCCCATCCTAATGCTAGCCTTGATACTGGAAAACCGGCCCAGCGCTAGTTTTCCAGTAAGGCTCTCATCGCAGCAAAATGATTGCGCGCTTGATCCGCATCGGGCGCTTGATCGCCGTTACGATCGGGCCAGTCGAGTACATCCGCTGGCAGTTCCTCGATAAAGCGGCTCGCTTCGCGTTTGCTGACCTCGCCAAACTGGCGCCGGGTTTTGCAAAACGACAGGCTCAAACGGCGCTCCGCGCGGGTCAGGCCAACATACATCAAGCGCCGCTCTTCCTCGATACGGCCTTCATCAACGCTGTGGCGATGCGGCAATAGCCCCTCCTCGACGCCCGCCAGCCAGACCCAGGGAAACTCCAGGCCTTTGGCCGCATGCAGTGTCATCAGACGTACTTCGTCGATGTCTTGATCGCGTTCATCGTCGGGGCTGGCCGCCAGGGTCAAACGAGCAATAAGTTCCGCGCCGCTATCGCTATCGGCTGCGAGGCGTTCAACCCAGCCGATCAGGTCGTGCAAACTGCGCGATCGACGGCGTGCCTGATCAGGATGATCGGCCTGCTGTTCAAGCCACTGCTCATAGTCAATATGCTCCAGTAGCGCGCGAAAAGTCCGTCCCGTTTCGCTGCTGCCGCTGCGGTCGGCACGATCGGAAAAGTCGATCAACAAATTGCAAAAGCCACGCAGACCACGCGCGGCACGCTCTGGCAGCTCGCGCTGGAACACCTCATCCTGGGCGGCATTGAACAGACTTTGACCGGAAGCGCGGGCAAAATCCATCAGCCGGGCCAGTGAGCTGGAGCCAAGCCCTCGCCGCGGTGTATTGACCACGCGCATAAACGACGGGTTGTCGTCCGGATTCAGCATCAACCGTAAATACGCCATGCCGTCACGAATCTCGCGCGCATCAAACCAGCTCGGCCCACCCGACACGCGATACGGAATGGCATATTCACGCAAGGCCTTTTCCAGCTCACGCGCCTGAAAGTTGGAGCGATACAGAATCGCAGCCTGCCCCCAGCGCAGCGAAGCGCCGCCGCGCGCCGCCATCAAATCGCGCGCGATGCCTTCCGCCTCATCCATCTCATCGCCATATTCGCGGATTTTCAGACGCTCGCCCGGTCCATGCTCGCTCCACAGCCGCTTTTCATGTGTGTGCGGATTGACTGCAATCACCGCATTGGCTGCGTTCAGGATATTGCCGACCGAGCGATAGTTTTGCTCCAGCTTGATCACCTTAAGACGCGGATAATCGACGCCAAGCTGGTCTAAATTTTCCGGCCGCGCGCCACGCCAGCCGTAGATCGACTGATCGTCATCGCCAACCGCCGTGAAGCTGCCGCTGCCACCGGCAAGCTGGCGCAGCAAGCGATACTGCGCGGCACTCGTGTCCTGATATTCATCGACCAGAAAATAGCGTAAACGAGTACGCCAGCGCGTGCGCAGTTCGGGCTCCTCAAGCATGCGTGCCGGCAGCGCGATCAGGTCGTCAAAATCGACCGCATTCAATTCAGCCAGACGCTGTTGATACGCCTGATACACACCGGCCAACTGTGCCTCACCCTCGCTATTGGCCGTCGATAGCGCTTGTGCCGGCAGCATGCCCTGATCTTTCAAACGGCCAATGGACGACTGCGCCAGATAGACCGGCTCAGCACGCGCCGAACCCGGTAACAACTCGCGCACCAGGTCCGAGGCCGCATGCTGATCGAGAATGCTGATACCCGACTTCAAACCGGCCGCCTCAGGCACCTCACGCAGAATCAGCCAGCCGAGGCTGTGAAACGTGCTGATGGTCAAGTCCTTAGCGATCGCACCCTTCAAGCGCTTGGCAATTCTTCGCCGCATCTCATGTGCGGCCTTGTTGGTAAAAGTAATCGCGGCTACCTGTGCGGCACGAAAA
>JBCCHH010000414.1:0-2343 GCA_039028855.1 Pseudomonadota bacterium
CAGAAGGTTTATTTCGACACCAGTTTTTTTGACGATATGCGCAACCGTTTGGGCGGCGGAGGCGACTTTGCCGAAGCTTACGTGATTGCGCACGAAGTCGGTCATCACATCCAGACGATTACCGGCAGCAACCGCGCCGTAACCGAAGCGCGCAGCCGCGGTCAGAATGTGGAAGGTGAAGACGGGCTGCTCGTGCGACAGGAACTGCAGGCCGACTGTTATTCCGGTCTGTGGGCGTACCATGCGCAGGCACGCCATCAATGGCTGGAGCCCGGCGATATCGAAGAAGCCATGGCCACGGCTTCGGCCATCGGCGATGATCGGCTGCAGCGTCAATCGCGCGGTCATGTCGTGCCCGATTCATTTACCCACGGCACGGCGGAGCAGCGTATGCGCTGGTTTAAGGTAGGATTTGAAACCGGTAGCGTCGCGGCCTGCGATACGTTCAATGCTCGCACGCTATAGCAAGAGATGCAGTTAATCCACATCAAGATTCGCCCGCAAGCAGGCTCCTACAATTTGGATAGTAAAAATGACGCAACGCTTTGATCAGACTACCGTCATCATCACAGGTGCTTCGCTCGGTGTGGGCGCCGCCACGGCGCGGTTATTCGCCGAGCACAGCGCGAATCTGGTGTTGATCGCGCGCGGACAGGAGAATCTGGACCAGCTCGCCGCCGAACTGGCCATTCCCGATCGCTGCCTGACGGTTGCGATGGACGTGACCGATACCGGGCGCTTTGCCGAACTACTGGAACAGGTGCAGACGCGATTCGGTTCAGTCGATATTCTCGTCAATAACGCCGGTTTTCATCAGCGCGGGCTGGCCGAATCGGTCGATGCAGAAGACCTTGGCAAGATGGTCGACGTGAATCTCAAAGCGCCGATCATGCTGTCGCGCATGATGCTGCCGTACTTACGCAAATCCAAAACGCCAGCCATCATCAACGTCGCTTCGCTAGCCGGGCGCACGCCGGTACCCGGTTCGGCCGCTTACTCGGCAACCAAGTTCGGTCTGCGCGCGTTCGGGCTTGCGCTAGCCGAAGAACTGCGCGGCAGCGGCATCAAGATCGCCAGCGTATCGCCTGGCCCGATCGATACCGGTTTCATCATGGATGATATCGACTCGGTTACCGACCTGACCTTCTCCCAGCCGATCAGCACAGGCAAGCAGGTCGCCGAAGTGATCGCCAACCTGGTTCATAACAAGAAGTTGGATCAACCTATGCCGAGCGTTTCCGGTTTACTGACCACCGTCAGTTATCTGTTCCCTGGCATTGGACGAGCACTGCGACCGATGCTGGAAAAGAAAGGAAGGAAAACCAAACAACGGCTGAAGCGGGAAAGGCAAGAGTAAACTCGGGACTCGTAAAGCGTATATAAAATCAGTTGTATAGTCGGGTCAAGCTTTCTTTTTGCTTATGAGTGCCTCGGCCATCAGGCGACCATATTCGATGTAGCTGTCTTCATTCGGGTGATAACCATCGGCCGAAAAATTTTCCGGCTGTAGATCGAACGACAGCGGCACATCAACCGCGTAGTGATGATTTTGGATGACCTCGGCCGCGGCCTGATCCAGCAGTTGCGCACGCCAACCTAAAAGCGTGCGCAAAGGTTGCGGCAGAAGCGGAAACCGGCCCAGCGGAGGCAGGCCGGCAAATGCGATGACCGCATCGGGCGCATACTGATGCAGTTCAGACAACAGCGCATGCAGATTTTCAGTCCATGCCTGTATCGTCGTCAACGAGGTAACATCGTTGACACCCACAGACACAATCATAAATTCTGGTGCATCCTTGGGTAGCTGAGGAACCAGTTTTCGAACAACACCAGCCGAAGTGATGCCTGTTTTTCCAACGGCTTTCCACTGCACCGATGTATGCATCTGATCAGCCAGTGAACACGCGGTCTGACCAACCAGCGCCTTGTCCATCATCGTCGCCCCGACACCAGCAATAATCGAATCGCCAATCGCAACCAGTTTCAGTGGCCGACCTTCTCCAACAATACCAAAACGCTCACCATCCGCATCCTTAAAGCGAGGTGCCGATTTGCGCACCCACATTGCCTGCGGCAGCACAAACGGAAACAACGTCCAAAAAATAACAGTTTTTAACAGTTTAATTCGCATGCTCAGGCTCAGCCATATCGTCTATTAGATGATTGAATTTGAAATAAAAAAATAAAATAAGTAAAAACAGATTCGTTGCTTTGCCATAACCGATTTACCATGCTAGCCTTACTATGTTGACGAAATAACAAGGACAATCAATGAAAAAACTGTTTTATGTTTTGAGCTTTGTTCTGATCTTCAGTCATGTACAGGCTTCCGATCCAGCCAAA